>JABDRH010000121.1 GCA_013041835.1 Desulfatitalea sp.
CAATGAGAAGCGGAAACATGCCCAAGAGCCTTTTTCAAAACTGGCAGTTCGCCATCGAGGTCAACGGCTTCGATGTGGCCCTGTTCCATAAAGGGCAGGAGCCCAAGACAGAATTCGAGGAGGTGGCCTTTGCGCCAGCAGGGTCCATGTTCGACCAGAAGGTGGCTGGCCGGGTCAAGTTCGACGACATCACTTTGGAAAAGGGTGTTCTCCAGGACGGTTCCGATGCGGCCGCCAGAGAATGGATCAAAAAACAGGTCGATGTCAACGCTGGCACCGGCGGGCTTCCGGCCGACTACATGCGCGACATCGACATCGTGCGCTACGACCGCACCGGTAGCGAGACCCGGCGCTGGACGCTGCACGGCGCCTGGGTCAAGGTGCTCGAATACGACGAACTGGAGGGTGGTAACACCGAAAACACAATCGAAAAAATGACCATCTGCTTTCAGTACTGGACCTGAAAACCAAAAAGGATAAACCCATGCACACCTTTGAACTGCCCAGCGGCATCGAAATCGAGCTCAAAGAGATGACCGGGGCCGAAGAAGAACTGCTCACCAATCAGCGCCTTATCCGTAGCGGGGATGCCATCAACCAGGTGCTACGTAATTGCCTCATTCGCATCGGCGAGAAGACCGAGCCGACCGTCAGCGACGTGCTGGAGCTGCTCTCCGGAGACCGGCTCTTTACCCTGGTGCGGCTGCGCCAGATCTCCCTGGGGGACGATGTGGAGTTGGAGCTGTCTTGTCCGAACAGCGCCTGCCGAATGACAAATTACCTGACCGTCAATCTGGAAGAGCTCGAGGTGACGCCTTATACCGACCAGCGTGAGTTTGATTTCAAACTGCCTGGATCTAAAAAGACTGTGCGTTTCGGTTATCTGGACGGCCACAAGGAAAAGCGCCTGGCCGGCCTTCGAGAGCCCAATATTACTTCGGCCTTGCTGATCCGTATTCTCGACATTGACGGCAAGCCGCCTTCCAAGAAGATCCTGGCCGAGATGTCCATGCGCGACCGCGGCGAGTTACGTAAGGAGATGGCACGGGTGGACGCAGGCATCGATACTTCGGTTGAATCGGAATGCGACGGCTGTGGCACGCGGGTCCGCACTCGCCTGGAGGCCGAACCCGCTTTTTTATTCCCAACAGTTCGCTTGTAAGCGACGCCTTTTTCCTCGCTTACGGCGGACTGCACTGGAGTTTTTCAGAAACACGGTCGCTGCCGCTGAAGGTCCGGCGCCAGTTCGTCGAGGCCCTTTCGCGGCAGCTCGAGTTTGAAATGCGGAATGCGGAACGCGGAATGCGGAAATGATGGACAAGAATTTACTTGTTGGAACGAGCAGTCTTGATGGAAGAAACAGTGATGGCGAGGAGTTGATTGGCTTCGTCCATCAACTCTTTCAGCCGGTCTGCTTTCATGATCTCCGCTTCGATAAGCAGTTCCATCCAGTACAGGCATTCGTCGCACTCTTCTTCCACGATGCCCATTTTGGCGATGAAATCAGCAGGGGATTTACCTCGGGAAGCCGCGCGATAGTTGGCGCCGACAGAGGTCCCGCAGCGGACAAGTTGTCTGGCGATAACTTCAGCTGTTCGTCCTGTAGGAAGCGCCTCACAAAGCCGGATAACTCGCAAGGCAAATTGTCGAGTCCGTTTCTTCAGGTCTTTTTCGCTCATGAAGATTCTCATACACCGGTTTTTCCTGTTCCGCAATCCGCATTCCGCGTTCCGCATTTGAAGGAGTGAACGAAGTGAACGACCTGGGTCTTGGCATAGTGGTTTCGATGAAGGATGCGTTTTCGCAAAACGCCCAGCGCATCCGCGGCTCCATGATGGACCTGGACTCAACCGTGGCGGCGGCCAGCGAACGCATGACCCGCAATCTGGATCGCATCCAGCATGGCACCATGATGATCGGGGCGGGGCTTGCCCTTGTGGCCGCGCCGGTCGCCCTGGTGGCCTCTACCGCTGCAACCCAGAAGGCTCTGGGAGAGCTGGCATCCCTTGGTGTGCAGGACCTGCGCGCCATCGAGGACGCGGCAGAATCCTTCACCAACCAGTGGTCAGGGGCCAACAAATCGGCCTTTGTTTCCGCGACCTATGACGTCAAATCAGCCTTGTCCAGCCTAAGTGACGAGGCGGTCGGCGTTTTCACTTCCATGGCGGCCCTGACCGCCAAGGCCACAAAGGCCTCCACCCAGGAGATGGTGGGCAGCTTCACCACGGCTTACGGAATCTTCAAACCCATCATGGCTGACATGACCGACATGGAGTGGGCCACGGCTTTTTCGGGCGCTTTGGCCCAGACCGTGGCCTCTTTCAAAACAACCGGTACCCAGATGGCCGACGCCATCAAGAACATCGGCGCCGTGGCAGCCGCGGCCAACATCCCGCTGCAGGAGCAACTCGCCGTGCTGGGGCAACTGCAGACCACCATGCCCGGCTCCGAGGCGGGCACGCTTTATAAGGCCTTCATCATGAAGGCAGCCGAGGCCGGCGACGAACTCGGACTTTCCTTTACCGACACCAGCGGCCGGCTCAAGGGCGTGATTCCCATCCTTCAGGAGATCAAACGTGAGTTTCCGGATCTTTCCCAGGCGGCCGCACAGGTCAAATTGAAAAAAGCCTTCGGTTCGGACGAGGCGGTCAAGTTCCTGCTGCAGATGTCGGCCGGCATGCAGGGTCTGGAAGGCAACATCCAGTCGGTCGAACACGCCATGAGAAGCGGCACGGTGGTTACCGAAAAGATGGCCGGCGCCATGAACCAGGACATCGGGACGCGTTTTGTGCTGCTGCGCCAACAGATCGCCAACCTGAGTGAGATCCTCGGACGGACCCTGCTGCCGGTGGTGACACCCGTCATAAACGGAATTTCGCGGGTCATTCTCTTTCTGCAGCGTCTGAGCAATTCCATGCCCGGTGTGAACCGAGTCGAACTGACTCTGTCCTTGGCCCTGGGGGCGATCCTGGTCGCGGCCGGATCGGTGACAGCCGCTCTTGGATTGGTGGGGGTGGGCTTGCCCGCAGTACAGGCGGGAATCGTGGCCGTCGGTGCCGCATTGAGCGGTGTCGGTGCGGCGATCGCCACCTGGTTTTTACCGGTGACGGCAATAATCGCCGGCGTGATCCTGGCAGTCTACCTACTCAAACGTGCCTGGGAGACCAATTTCGGTGGCATCCGGGATACGGTGATCGGCGCTTGGAACAAGATCCAACTGGTCTTTGAGGGCATCAGAGCGTTGATCGGTTCGCTGTCCGGCGGCGTGGGGCAGATGTCAGCGGAATTGGCGAATAAGCTTAAGGCAGCTGGGTTGCTCGGGTTTGTGGTCGCCGTGTTCAAAGTTTACTACCGCGTACGCGAGGCCCTGGCCGGGCTCTGGGGAGCTTTTTCACATGCCTTCGAGCGCATCCATGCCATTCTCGGTCCTGCCGTCGGCGCGTTGATGAGCGCCTTCGGGACATTGGCCCGGGCCGTCTTTTCCGTAATGGAGATCTTCGACATCGCTGCCGGGTCGGCGGAGGGCTCGACCTGGCGAAGGCTTGGCACCGTTATCGGTACGGTGGCCGGTGTACTTCTTCAGGTCCTGGCTTTTGCGCTAAAAATCGTGGCCTGGAACCTTACAATCGTCTATCGAACCCTTGCGGTCGTTGTGCGTGCCTTCGTTTGGACTGGAAAGGTCATCGTTGGCAGCCTCGTCTACGCCACCAAGTTCATCTACAAGTTTTTGCTGCCGGTCCGGCTCATTGCAGCCGCTTTTATCGCAGCCGGCAAGATCATCTATGCCGTCTGGCAGGTGCTGACCGGAGACATTTCCCTGCTGGAGGGGCTCAAAGCCATTGGCGGGGCGGTCTTCGATTTCTTGGCGACCCCGTTTCGTTGGGCGCGGGATGTAGTGGAGGGCGTGTGGAATTTCATCTCCGGCATTTTTACTTCCATCGGCCGCTTGGCAACTGATGCCGCAGCTATGATTGCAAATGCCTTTTTTAACCTGCCCATCATCAGCACCCTGCGTGAACTCTTTAACACAATCCGCGGCTTTTTTGCTGGAGACACCACCTTCTTCGAAGCGGGTAAGAAGCTGCTGATCACCCTGGGCGAAGGCATCTGGTCGGCCGTGACCTATCCCTTCACTATGTTGAGAAATGCCCTTTCAAAGCTTCGCGGCCTTCTGCCGTTTTCGGACGCCAAGGAAGGTCCATTGTCCAATCTGACCGCCTCGGGTGCGGCGCTTCTAAGGACCTTGGCCGAAGGGATAAGTCAGGCGAAATCGCTACCGGCCGAACGGGTCTCGGAAAGCCTTCTGAACTTGATCCCCCGCCTGGACGGTCGCCTGCTGCCCAAGGCCCTGAGCGCCATGCTGATGCTGCAGCCGGTCATGGCGCAAGCACTGCCGTCGCAGTTGCCCATGCCGGGCATCATTCAATCCGTCACATCGGCGATCGAACCGGTAAATAGAATCGGCATCATGGAGCCGGGGATGTCGAATGTGGAAAAAATCCCAACTCCGTATTCGCAAATCCCTTCCGAGCAACTGGCCATGGCCGGCAGGAACAGCCCGGCCTCGGCTTCAACCGGTGCGGCTGACTCCGGCCAGGACCTCCGTAGTCTGCTGGCCTCCGTGCTGTCCCGCCTCGATGCCTTGGCTGACCGTCCCATCGAGCTGAATGTGATTACCACCATCGACGGTCGCAAAGTGGCTGAGGCCGTTTACAAGGATCTGCGGGAGAAAAAGATCAGAAACTACGAAACGCTGTGAGGAAACAGATGAAGAAAATCTTTGTATGCAGCCCCTTTGCCGGAGAGATCGACAGAAACGTGCGCATCGCCAAAAAGCTGTGTCGAATGGTCATGGAGGCGGGTAACGCACCCTTTGCCCCGCACCTTTTATATCCCCGATTCACGGACGATAGCGATCCCTCGCAACGCGCAGCCGGCATCGCCTGTGGCCTGGCCTTCATGGAAAACTGCGACGAGGTGTGGGCCTTTACCGGCAACGGCATTTCAAGCGGCATGCGCCGGGAGATCGAACATGCCCGGCACCTGGGAAAACCCGTTGTCGGGATCGCCGAGGTGTAGAGTGGCCTGGGACAAGCAACCCATCAAGGGATACCTGGTGGACTCCGACACCGGCGAGCGCCTGGAATTTCAGTACAACCCCAACAGCATCGGCGACGAAAAATCCACCGATTATGCCGCCATCAAGATCCCCGGCATGAGCCATCCGCGCTATCAGTACGTGGCCGGCGAGCCGCGCAAAATCACCTTCAAGGTCGAGCTGTTCAAGGGGCCAGTAAAGGAAAAGGTCGATTGGCTGCGCTCGCTGCAATATCCCGAGCACGCCGGGACCATGCTTAAAAACGCGCCCCACCGGGTGCTTTTGATCTTCGGCGACCTTTATCCCGGACTGACCTGCATCGTCCGGCAGGTCAAGGCCCGCTTTTTCGGTCTTTTCGACCGCGAAAACCTGCTGCCCCAGCGGGCCGAAGTGAACATCGTGCTGGAAGAATATGTCGATCAATCTGTCAACTGGTCGCAGGTGCGCTCATGATCAGCCGCAACTCACGCTACGTTGGCTGCATCCTTTACCGTGATGCGTCCGGGGAATATTTTGGCCGACGGGAGCGCATAGACACCACGCCCAGGTACGACGACCGTCTGCATACCGTGATAGCGGGCGACCGCGTCGATCTCATCGCCTACCGCTACCTGGGTGATGCCAAACTCTGGTGGATCATCTGCGATTACAACGACATCTTTTTCCCGTTGGAACTTGTTCCCGGTACCGAGCTTCGCATTCCTTCCATGGAAAACGTCGAGATGAACATCCTCTCCTGAAAGCCTTCCGACACTTGTATGCGCCTTCCGGTAAGTAAGCAGGCAACTGCAAACCGGAAGAGGCGTCATGGACCTGGATACTTTCAAACCCACATTTTTGATCCAAATCGAAGGCCAAGATCTGACCAGGGACATCACTCAGGAGATCACCTCCTTTGTCTTCACCGATAACGAGGAGGAACTGGATGTTCTCGAGCTGTCCATCACCGACCGCCACTTGCAGTTTGTCGACGATCCGCTCTTCCAGGAAGGCAACGAGATCGTCGCTCGCTTTGGCTATGTAGGGAACCTCTCACCGCGTAAGAAGTCGGTGATCAAAGACATCGACTATGACTTTCCCGAAAGCGGCGATCCCACCATCCGTATCAAGGCTTACGACAAGGGATTCAAGTTGGCAGGCAAGGAAAACCAGAAGGTCTGGCAAAAACCAGCGCCGGGCATCCTTTATTCCGAGATCGCAGAAGAGATTGCAGCTTCCAATGCTCTGACGCCGGTGGTGACGCCCACCAAAGGGGCGCACCTAAGGGTCACCCAGAGCAACATCTCCGACGCCCAGTTTTTAAAGGAACTTGCCGAAAAGGCTCGTGACCGGGACGGCCAAGGTGTCGCCGGCTATGCCTTTTACATCCAGGATGACGAGCTGCATTTTCACCCCCGTAAGCTCGATCAGACGCCACTTTTGACCCTCGAATATTTCACCGACACAAAGGGCGTGCTGCGCTCGTTCAAGCCCGCCACCCAGTCCCAGGGGGCCAAGGGTGCGGGTGTCGAGACCAAGGCTGTGGGTGTCGATCCGCGCAATAAGGATGTGGTCGCGCACAAAGCCAACAATGCCACCACTCCCGAGCGCACTTCACTTGGCAAGCAGACCTATCTCGTGGACGGCAATACCGGCGAGGGCAGCTTCAAGGAACAGGAGACCGGCCAGGTGCTGGTGAGCTTCGAACGCTCCGAAGGCTTTCACGAAGAACCCAGCCAGGAGCCGGCCCAGGACGCCGCCGAAGGCAAGTTCCGGGAAGCCGAGCTACGCCAGGTGGAAGCCGAGGCCGTCACCATCGGCATTCCCCAGCTGCGCGCCAAGAAGAACATCGAAGTGAAGGGCGTGGGCCGCAAGTTCTCCGGCATCTACTACTGCCATTCGGTGCGCCACAGCATCGGTCCTGGCGGCTATGCCTGCGAACTCAAGCTCAAGAAGAACGCCCTGGGCAAAGGCGCCGGTGAAAAGGCCACCCAGACCAAGGGCAAAACTAATGAGAAACAAGCGCCTTCGAATGCGGAACTCGGAATGCGGAATGCGGAATTGATCGTGGTCGATGCAAATACGGGTGCCGTTTTGTCTGAGAGGTAACACAAATGAACCGGAAAACCGAACCACCGAATAACCGAACAACCGCGAAGAGACCGAAGGGAGCGAAGCGATGGGTGATCTGAGCAGAAATTTCGACCGATCCGAGTTCGCCTGCAAGGGCAAGGATTGCTGCGACCATTCGGTCCCGGTCCATCCCGACCTGATCGAAGCGCTCCAGACATTGCGCGATGGGATCGGCAGGCCCTTGTCCATCACCAGCGGATTCCGCTGCAGGCGGCACAACGCCGCTATCGGCGGTGAGGAGGACAGTTTTCATACTCTGGGCATGGCCGCTGATGTGGCCTGTCCGGACGGCATCAGCCCCGAGTATTTGGCGGCGCTGGCCGAAGGCATCGACCTGTTTCACAGCGGCGGCATCGGGGTTTATCCCTCCTGGGTTCATCTGGACGTGCGCAAGAACGGTAAAGCGAGGTGGAGAAAATGACCAACACAAGTGAGAAACTCTTTAACGGCACGCGTTTGAATCTGACTGGTCCGTTGATGGTGGAGATTCTTCCCAACGGGAGGAGCGCCCGGCTGATTCAGCCATATCGGGTTGGTACCGCAGCCGGCCGTATCATCGATGTGCCCCAAGGATTTGAGACTGATTTTGCATCAGTGCCGCGGCTGTTCTGGCGAATAGTTCCACCC
>JABDRH010000123.1 GCA_013041835.1 Desulfatitalea sp.
GCTGATAGGTTTTCAGTCCATCCATACCCGCATCCATTATCATATCCAACACCAACAGGTCTGCGCGCTGGTGCTGAACGTAGGCCAGGGCCGTTTCGCCGCTGGTCGCGGTTTCCACCTGATAGCCCAGTTTGGTCAGAATCATTTGGGCGACCTCGCGCTGCTCCTGAACGTCATCAACCACCAGAATCCTTTCCGATCCTTTGAAGTCTTCCATGACGAACGTGTCGGTTTGTTCCTCGAGCATCATCCGGGTCATTGGGAAATAGAGATCAAAGCGCGTCCCGTGCCCGGGCATGCTTTTCAAATCGATGAAGCCTCTGTGGTCTTTAACCGTGCCCGAAACCACGGTCATGCCGAGGCCGGTGCCGCTGCGACCCATCTTTTTCTTGGTGTAGAACGGTTCGAAGATCTTGGCCAGATCCGCCGCTGACACCCCTAGCCCATTGTCTTCGACACGCAGCACGGCGTAGTCCCCTTTGGGGATCGCTTGAAAGCCACGCAAGGTCTCGTTCAATTGGCTGTAAAATGTGCCTATCAATACACGTCCACCGTCGGGCATGGCTTCGGCGGCGTTGCTGACCAGGTTCATGATGGTTTTGGACAGGTGGATCTCCGAACCGAGGATATTGGGCAACTCGGGATCGGTCTGCACATCAAAGGTCACATTGGTATGAAACTGCGCAACCTTTTCGTGTTCAGGCGACTTGAGATAGTCGGACACGATATGATTTAGATTGACGGCACTGCGCAGGTCCACGTTCCGGCGGGCCAGGGTAAGCATATCCTGAACGATGGCGGCGGCCTTTTCGCCTGATTTCTTGATGATGGAAAGCGGTCGGTGCAAGGGATCGTCCGCGGTCATTTCCGAGAGCAGCAGCTCGGGATAGCCGACCAGGCCCCCCAGAACGTTGTTCAGGTCATGAGCCACGCCACCGGCCAAGGTGCCGATGGCTTCCATTTTCTGGGCCTGCTCCAACTGGAACTGCAGCGCCTTGCGATCGGCGATGTCGCGGGCAAAGGCGCACAGGTAATCATGGCCTTGAAAGGAGAGAAAATTGGCGAACACCTCCACGGGGATGGAACGTCCGTCCCGACTGAAGTGGCAGGCTTCAAAGGTGATCTGCTTGCGCTTGCGCGCCTGTTCCCAAATCCCGGCCCACCCTTGCGGTCCCAGTTCCGGATCGATGTCGCCGATGGGCTTGCCTATCAGCTTCTCCCGGCTGTATCCCAGAGCCGTTACAGCGGCATGGTTGATGTTGACGATATTGCCGCCGGCATCCATCCAGAAGCCGGCGTCGGCCATATGGTCCACCGAGAACTGGGTAAAGTACAGTTTCTGGTCCCGGGCCTGGATCTCGGTCAACATCTGGTTGAAGCCGGTAAACAGCATGCCCAGTTCGTCCTGACTGACGCTATGCACGCGAACACTGTAGTCCTTGTTGCGCGACACCTTTTTCATGACGTCGGTCAGGGTGCCGACAGGTTCAGAAATGGTGCGCTGCATGCGCGCCGATACGATATAGGCCATGAAGATGGCGATCAACAGCACCCCCAGGCAGATCAGTGCAACGAGTTGAAGGCGGCGGTACAAGGCTTTCAGATCCGAGGAGACCTCCACGGCGCCAATGACTCGGTCGTCCAAGCGAATCGGTTCGATGATATTGAGCGCCCCTTCGGCAAATCGGATGGTGGATGCCGTATCGATGGTTTTAAGATGAGGCGTTTGCCCGTACTCGCCGCTGCCGCGGTAGCGGCGACCCCTGTCGGACCGGCGGCCTTCATACGCCGCGAACAAGCTGCCGTCGGCCGTGTACACCCTGGCATAGGCAATTTCGGGTTCGGCCGTCAGGGCCTTGAGGGTCTCGCGAGCGGCATCCGGGTCATCGAAAGTGAGCGATGCCGTGCAGTTGGTGCCGATCACCCGGGCCAGTGAATCGATCCGCTCCTGAATGGTGGCGCGGGTGGCGAAAAAGGCGCCGATCAACAACACCACCATGGCGAAGGTGAGCGCCACGCCGCTGGTGAACATGCTGATGGCAATCAACTTCCTGCGGATCGACAAGTTCTTAAAGCGGTTCATGACAAGCCTTGTTGCACCCCTTATTCAGCTACAATTCTGGCCAGGCGCAGCAGATGCGAGCTGATCTTCAGACCGGCGCGCTCCGCAACCCGGGGGTTGATCTCAAAACGAATCTTGTTCGCCTGGGTGTATAAATTGATCATCACGCCGCCCTGGGCAAAGCCGGGCGTGTCGGACACGGTCAGAACCGGTCGGTGGTTCAGCCGTTCCAGCACCTGCGTCAGCCGGCCTTTTATCGAGGCGCTGATGAAAAGCACATCGGCGTTCATCAGCTCTTCGATGGTATCGGATCGGATGATCATCAAGTTGCGATTTCGAAGGCGCTTGCCTTCCAGCACCTCAATTTCCGTGCCGAATGGGTCCTTGCCCAGTATTCCGATGACAAAAGGCGCCGGAGGCGAAGGCGAAGGCAAGGGGTCTGTCGGCCACTCCACGAATTTGGCGAAATTGTATACAAAAGCGGCTTTGATACGGTATTCGCTGACCGGGGCGGCTTTGCCGCCGTTCGTGCACAGCACAAGCGAAAGCAGCACCGTCGTCAACGTATATGTCATCCGTTTTAAAACCACTGTCTAAGTTGTCCTCTTTGCACAATCACTTTGTCATGATAGTGTTTGCGCCGGAGACGGCGGTAACCGCCTAAAATCGGCAAGTGACCTTGAAAAACACGCCCCTTTCAATCTGCATCGGTTCGACGCCGATAAATTCCGGAACAAATTCCGTGTGCAGATTATCCAGCAGGTTTTGGCCGACCAGCTCGAACGACCAATGGGCGGAAGCGCGCCAGCCGATGCGCGCGTCCAGATCCCAGTGTGACGCCATCCGCAAATTGGGTATCGGCAGCGCATCTGTAAATGTCGGCCACAAATCCAACGCCAGGCCATGGGCGAAGTCCATGCTCGAGCGCAGTGAGAGCTGGTTGGCAGGGTTCTGTCCTTCGCTCAAGCGGGCGGATTGGTCGTTGGTGTATGGATCCGTCAAATTCATGGTCAGGTGGCTGTAGGCGGCCTGAAGGCGCCACCACGCCTTGGGGTGCCAGTCCACGGTCAGCTCGCCGCCATACGTGATCCCGCGCATGCCGTTGACCATGGTAGCGTCACTCGAGCCATAGTCCATCGTCTTTAAATCGCCGTACTGGTTGTAAAACAGCGCCGCGTCAAGCCCGATGCTCCTTTGGGGATGGAAACGATACCCGGCCTCGTAGGCCGTCAACGTTTCCGAAGCGTATTGTTTATTGGCCCTGATTCTAAAGACGCCACCGGGCTTAAGGGGAAAGGACTGGTTGGTTGTCGCATCCCGTTCGATGCGCGCGGGCGTGCGCACCGCCCGGGATACCGCCGTCCACAGCGTATGGTGCGCGTGGGGCGTCCAGCGCAAACGGGCCGTGGGCTGGGTCTCCCAACCGGTAAAATCGTTCCTTTCAAACTTGCTGCCCACGATCAAGGCGACCCGATCGGGCCACAGGACGATCTCATCCTGCGCAAAGAGACTGTATAGATGATCAACACGCTGGGCCGGATTGAATTCAATGACGAAGCTACTCTCCAGCAGACTGTCATTCTGGCGCCATCCCAGACCCCATATGATCTCCTGGCGCCGACCGATGCCGAAACGGTGCTGGAAATCCAGGTCATAAGTTTCGAGCGCTTCGCTGAAGGTGGTAAACGACATCTCTGAATGGCTGTAGTAGGTTTGCAGCACAAGGTCCGACGATGGCGAAAAGGTGCGCTGCCAACGGCCGAGCATGTTGCGGCCGCGATATTCGCAGTTGTATTTAAGACGAAGGGGATAGTCGGCAACCAAATTGGAATTGGCGTCGTAGATGTCTCCCGTCAGGGTGAGACTGTCCCGGGACGAAGGATGCCAGTCCACGCGTCCGCCACCTTGACCGATATGCCAGCCATCACCGTTGTTTTCGCCCCTGATATTCTCGCCGCCATCCCTCTCGGTATAATTGACATGCGCCCGGTAGTGGGCTGCATCGCCCCACGCGCCACCGTATCGCGCCAGGCCGATAAGGCGCTTGCCGATGTCGCCGGTCGCGGAGACCAGCGCGCCTTGGGTGTCACAAGCCGGTTTGGTGACGATGTTGATCACGCCGTTGACCGCGTTGGCGCCCCACAGACTGGCGCCGGGACCCCGGATCACCTCGATGCGCGCGATGTTTTCCATCGTTGTATCCAGGGTACTCCAGAAAACACCTGAAAAGATCGTATTGTAAACGCTGCGACCGTCCATGAGGACCAGCAACTTGTTGCTGTAGAGACCATTGAACCCGCGGCTGGAAATGGCCCACAGTTCCGCCGAGATGCGGGCCACCTGCAACCCGGGCACCATGCGCAACGCTTCGGGAATCGAGGTGGCGCCGGAACGTCGGATATCCTCCGGGGTAATCACGAAGACGGCCGCGGTCGTATCGACGGTGCGCTGGCGCTTGCGCGATAGGGTGGAGATCTCGATGGCCATCAGGTCTTCAAGGCTCAGATCGGTCAAATCACCGGCAAAGGCATCGTTGGCCGACCAGGCCGGAGCATCGGCCAGGGTCAGCGTCAAGACCAACAGGTAAACCAGCAGCCAGCGATGCGTCGTTGTCCGCCGCCTGCGCACACAGCGTCTTTCAGGCATGCTTTTCTCAGCGATCATCACATTTCAGATTCCTCTCGCCGCGGATTTGCCTTGGGGTGCGGGAAAGAATTGCGCCGGGTTGCGCCGAATCCGGATCGTCGTACAAGGCATATCCACCGGTGCCAGGATAGGCGTCGCGGCAGGTAATGCCGTAGACGGGCGCAAAGGCTTGCAAGATGGGGGGTTTTTTCTTTCCTGCACCCTTATACGCCGCAAGCGATGAAAAGTACCGTATGGCCTTACCGACATCCGTCCGGGCTTGACAAATGGCATATATCCCCATCCACATTTCAATGTCGGCGGTTTTGCATCTAAACATTAGGAAACCGAATTGCCCATACAGGGGAGTGGGTACCTGAGCGGTACCCCTTATTCAGCCACGATTCTGGCCAGGCGCAGCAGATGCGAGCTGATCTTCAGACCGGCGCGCTCCGCAATCCGGGGGTTGATCTCAAAGCGGATCTTGTTCGCCTGGGTGTATAAATTGATCATCACGCCGCCCTGGGCAAAGCCGGGCGAGTCGGACACGGTCAGCACCGGTCGGTGGTTCAGCCGTTCCATCACCTGCGTCAGCCGGCCTTTCATCGAGGCGCTGATGAAGAGCACATCGCTGTTCATCAGCTCTTCGACGGTATCGGATCGAATGACGACCAGGTCCCGATTTCGGAGGGTCTTGCCGTCCAACACCTCAATCTCCATGCCGAAAGGATCCTGACCTAGTATTCCGATCACGAAGGGCGCCGGAGGCAAAGCGCCCGTCGGCCACTCCACGAATTTGGCGAAATTGTATACAAAAGCGGCCTTGACACGGTATTCGCTGACCGGGGCGGCCTTCCCGCTGAGCGGCCACAGGGGGATCGATAGCCCCATCACGGCCATCAGCATATATGTCATCCGTTTTAGAACCACGCTCTTAAGTCGCCCTCTTTTCCACGATACCCTTTCAGTGCTTGTCATTGCGCCGACGATTGGCTTCAACCGCCTAAAAGCGGAACGTAACCCGGAAATACACGCCCCGTTCGACCTGTGCCGATTCCATGCCGGCAAATTCCTGTGGAAATTCCATTTGCATATCATCCAGGAGGTTTTGGCCGACCAGGTCGAACGACCAATGGGCGGAAGCGCGCCAGCCGATGCGCGCGTCCAGGTTCCAGTAGCCCTCCAGCGTTTGATTGGGATCCGCCAGTTCATCCATATACCTAAGCCACAGATCCAATTCCAGGCCGTGGGCGAAGTCCATGTTCGAGCGCAGTGAGAACTGATTGGCGGGATTCTGCCCTTCGGTGAAACGGGAGATGACGTCGTTGGCGTATGTATCCGTCAAATTCATGACCAGGTGGCTGCAGGCGGCCTGAAGACGCCACCACGCCTTGGGGTACCAGTCCACGGCCAACTCGCCGCCATACGTGTTTCCCCGCATGCCGTTGGCCGTGATGCCGTCACTTGGACCTAAGTCAAAGATCCTTAAATCATCGTACGCGTTGTAAAACAGTGCAGCGTCAAGCCCGATGCCTGCCTTGGGATGGAAACGGTACCCGGCCTCGTAGGCCAGTAACTTTTCCGAAGTGAATTGTTTATTGGCTTGAATGGTATAGACACCATCGAGGTAAATAAGTGAGATTTGGGTGAGCGTCGCATCCCATTCCAGGCGGGTGGGCGTGCGCACTGCGCGGGATACCGCCGCCCACAGGGTGTGGTTCTCGCCGGGGGTCCAGCGCAGACGGGCCGTGGGCTGGGTTTCCCAACCGGTATAGTCATTTTTTTCGAACTTGCTGCCCATGATCAAGGAGACCCGCTCGGGCCACAGGGCGATTTCGTCCTGGGCAAAGAGACTGTAGAGCTGATCGGTGCGCTGGGCCGGATCGAAATGAAAGATTATGCTGCCCTTTAGCAGACTTTCGCTCTGACGCCATCCAAGCCCCCATATGATCTCCTGGCGCCGGCCGAGTCCGAAACGGTGCTGGAAATCCAGGTCAAAGGTTTCGACCCGTTCGCTGTAGATGTCTAACGACATCTCTGAGAGGCTGTAATAGGTTTGCAGGATAAGGTCTGACGATGGGGAAAAAGTTCGCTGCCAGCGCCCGAGAAGATTGTGGCCGCGATGTTCGCTGTAGAAACGGTAATTGTACGGCATGGAAACCACGAATTTGGACTCGCTGTCGAAGTAGTCTCCCAACAAAGTGAGACTGTCCTGGGACGAAGGCTGCCAGTCCAGGCGTCCGCCACCCCGACCGACGTTCCAGCCTTCATCGTTGTCTTCACCGGTTGAATTCGTTATGCCATCCCGATCGACGTGCTTGACATAGGCCCGGTAGTGGGCGCTATCGCCCCAGGCGCCGCCGTAACGCGCTGCACCGATCAAGCCCCCTTCGGTGTCGCCGGTCGCGGATACCAGCGCGCCTTGGGTGTCTCCGGCCGGTTTGGTGACGATGTTGATCACGCCGTTTACCGCGTTGGCGCCCCACAGACTGGCGCCGGGACCTCGAATCACCTCGATGCGCGCGATGTCTTCGAGCACGGTGTCCTGGATGTTCCAGAAAACGCCCGCATAGATGGTATTGTATACGCTGCGGCCGTCCACGAGCACCAACAACTTGTTGCTGAAAAAACCGTTGAACCCGCGGCTGGAAATCGCCCACTGATCCGCGGAAATCCGGGCCACTTGCAATCCGGGCACCATGCGCAGCGCTTCGGGGATATTGGTGGCCCCGGAGCGTCGGATGTCCTCCGGCGTGATTACAAAGACAGCGGCAGCCGTATCGGTGGTGCGCTGGGACTTGCGCGACAAGGTGGTAATCTCGATGGCCATCAGATCTTCAAGGCTCAGATCGGTCAAATCACCGGCAAAGGCATCCTTGACGGACCAGGCCAGGGCATTGGGCAAGACCAGCATCAAGACCAGCAGGCCCAGCAGGAGCCGGCGATGCGCCGTTCGCCGACGCCTGCCGACACGAGGTCTTTCAGGCATGCGTGTTTCAGTGGTCATAACAGTTAGACTCCTTAGGGCTTGGCAGACATCCGTCTGGGCCTGGCGAATGGCATATATTTCCATCCACTTTCAATGTCGGCGGTTTTTCGCCTGAACATTAGG
>JABDRH010000126.1 GCA_013041835.1 Desulfatitalea sp.
GGGTGCGGGTAGAGATCGAGTATTTCATCGCACTATGTCGACTGCCCCTACCGCAACTGGAAGGGGTGAGCATGACGGTGCAGGAAGATTTGCGATCAATCTACCGGGAGTTCACCACGGCGGAGGCCCAACAGGTCAAGGCCATCGAGCAGACGACGAACCATGATGTCAAGGCCGTCGAATACTTTCTCAAGGACAAATTCGATCAGATGGGACTGGCGTCATACAAGGAATTCATCCACTTCGGCCTCACCTCCCAGGACATCAATAACACCGCCGTCCCGTTGGCCTTGAAGGAGGCGTGGACAAAAATTGTGACACCGGCCCTACAAGTGGTCACCGGTGATCTGACCCATCTTGCCCAGACGTGGAAAAATGTGCCCATGCTGGCCCGCACCCATGGCCAGCCGGCATCTCCCACGCGGTTGGGCAAAGAGCTGTATGTGTTTGTGGACCGCTTGACCCAGCAGCACGACCTGATCGAAAATGTACCCTTTGCAGCAAAATTCGGCGGGGCCACGGGAAATTTCAACGCCCATGTGGCGGCCTACCCCGATGTGGACTGGATCGTCTTCGCAAACCGCCTGGTCAATGATATTTTAGGGTTGAAACGGTGCCGGATAACTACTCAGATCGAACATTACGACCATCTGGCCGCATTCTGTGACGGTCTTAAACGCATCAACACCATCCTCATCGATCTGTGCCGCGACCTATGGACCTATATCTCCATGGACTATTTCAAACAGAAAATCAAAAGCAATGAAGTGGGCTCTTCGGCCATGCCCCATAAGGTCAACCCGATCGATTTTGAAAACGCTGAAGGCAACCTGGGCCTGGCCAACGCCATGTTCGAACATCTGTCCGCCAAATTGCCCATATCGCGCATGCAGCGCGACCTGACCGACTCCACCGTCATCCGAAACCTGGGGGTTCCCCTGGCTCACAGCCTGATCGCCCTCAAGTCGATCCAACGCGGATTGGCCAAGCTGGTGCTCAACGAACCGGCTATCGCCGCGGATTTGGAGGCCAACTGGGCCGTCGTGGCCGAGGCGATTCAAACCATCTTGAGAAGAGAGGGATACCCCCAACCCTACGAGGCGCTCAAATCCCTGACCCGCACCCACGGCACTATTAATGCCGAGGCCATTGCGGCATTCATACAAGGGCTGAACGTATCACCGGCCATTAAAGCGGAGCTGTCAGCCATTACGCCTCGGAATTATACGGGATTGACCGACTTCTGATCTCCTCATTCTATCAATTTGATATAGTTTAATCCAATAATACTGGATTGTTAAAACGATCCGCCGGTGCAGTTTGAACTCAAGTTCAAAGCCCGCAGGCCGATGATATACGTAACCGGCAAGTCAGGCATTTCAATGACGCCGGCAACTGCGACAATTACATCTAACAGCATTTGGGAAGGAGATCCGACGGAAATGGGAACCAGGAAAATCGATTTGCGCAGTGCCCCACAAAACTATCAACAGGCGGTAAATGAGGTGTTCGATTCGGCTTTCGGGCCGTCGCGCGCCCTTTATCGTCAAATCAGCTTATGCGGATGGCGCCCCTTGTTCGATCTGGCCACTCCGCTATCAACAGATCATCTTCACAGTGATCAGGCATTTGCTGACACTTCAACAACCGCGACTTCAGTCATCGCCGTCTATGAAACGGCCGATGGCATGACGGTTGAGGTGGCCTTGTCGCATATCAATGAGGAGAGCCTTCACCTTGCCGTTGCCGGCAAGCGGCTGGTCATCCGCGGCGAACGACTGCTTTACCCGCACAGCCGTCGAGACTGTGGGCTTTTTATGGAATCATGCACCCGCTTTCAACAATTTGTGCCTATCCCTACCTCGGTGAATGCAGGCGGCTTTCGCGCACAAGTCGAAGGCAATGTGGTTCGTATTGAATTTGCCAAAGCGCGTTAATCGGGGGATTTAACTTTTTGCAGCATGTGAGCGGCATATGAGTCGATGGGGTATGATCCCGGTCCTGATGTTTTTAGGTCTTGGCGCCTTCTCCCAAGTGTGTGGTGACGAGGTTGTCATGACGACCGGGGAACGTTTTTCATCAGACAAAGTATGGACCGAAGGAGACCAGATCAGATTCAATATGCAGGGACTGGTTGTCAGTGTGAACAAATCGGATGTCGCCCAAATCATTCGCAACAAAACGCAGGGTGAACGTCCGACGACCAATGAAAAGAGTCGCCCGCCAATGAATGGCTTATCCGGCCACTCAAAGGATCGTGACTTTGAACGCCCTGAGCAATATCCGGTTCGAAATCCTACCCCGGCAACAGGGCTGTCCGGAAAGCGTTCGTTCAGCCATCCCGGACAGCGCCCAGCTCCCGGTGGATCGTCGAAGGACCAGGGGATCGGCATCCGGCAGATAGCTTGGCAGCTTGCACCGGATCAGATACCCGGCCTCAAAAAGGTGGCAACCGACCCGGCTTTTGGCGGTATCGAGCAATACTGGCAACCTGAACAGGCGCTGGTGTTCGGCAATGCGCCGCTGGATGGGCTGGTCTACGGTTTCTGGAAAGACAAGCTCTATTCCATTATGATGTGGGCCGATGGCCGTATCGGGTACAATCGTCTGCGAAAAGCGGTGTTTTCCCGCTTTGGTCTAGGCAGCCAGGTAAGTCCTGAGGTCGAGCGCTACACTTGGGATGAAAAGGTGACCCAACGCATGCTCGAGTTTGATGCCAAACGCAACACCGGCATTTTCGTTATGCGATGCACGGCGCTGGATGAGATCATCAAGCAGCGCTACCCGCCATCGCCTTAGGGCACAATCAGATACTTTTCAATGCCCACGGGTCGATTGATTTGACCATAGGTGAGCATGATCTGTTCGGTCTGCCGCCATGCGGCGATATCGATATCACCGATATGCTTTAGCCCCTGGGGGCTGACCAGCCGCTGCGTCTCCTGCAACTGGACCTTTAGGGTATCACGGTCAGTGTCCCTGTCGTAGCGCTGCACAGCGGCTATGGCCTTGTCTCTGAAACCGGGGTCGCAAGCCGCGCGCCAGCCTTTCAGCAAGGCCGAGCTGAATCGTCTGACAAGCTCGGGATCGTCAGCCAATCGTTTCATGGAAGTCACCACCGAGTTCGCCACGAAATTGACACCAAATCGGACGGGATGTAAGAAACCAATTCGTTCTCCAGCTTTTTCTAAAGAATTTCCAATTTCAATGCCCTGGGTGTTGGCATAGACCGGCCATAAATCCACCTGCCGGTGAAAAAATGGCGTATAATCGAGGCGAACGCTGAACAAGCGGACTTGATCCAGGGCAATCCCCGACTGGTTGAGAAGCGCCTTCATAATGTACTCGTCATTTTTTCCAAAAGTGATGCCGATGCGCTTGCCGATCAGGTCACTTGCCCCGTTTAAGGTAAAATTATCCTCAAAGTAGATCCATTGTAATGGATTGATCTGAAAAAGCTGTGCGATAACGACTACTGGCGCGCCTTTTGCCACGGCTTTGATCACCTGATCGGCCGAGGCCACGCCAAAATGAGCGTAACCCAATTCCAGTTCACGGATGGCATCCCGCTCGGGACCGCCTGGCTTCAGCGTGACAGCCAACTGCTCAGATTTAAAAAATCCCTGGGATTGCGCCAGCACATCCCCCACGGTGGACATGTTGATAAGCCATTTTAGACGGTAGGTCACCTCATCCGCGGCCATAGCGGATTTTGGCGCAAGCAACAAGACCAGAAACGACACTAATGCGGTTGATTTCCACATAGCACACCAATCAACTAGTCCACGCCTTTCTTACACTATGCCCAAGGATTTCCAGCAAACCCTGGTATATGGATAGGGTGATCCCGATCATGAAAAGGGCCACCAATATTTT
Organism: Desulfatitalea sp.; assembly: GCA_013041835.1. Lineage (GTDB taxonomy): Bacteria > Desulfobacterota > Desulfobacteria > Desulfobacterales > Desulfosarcinaceae > Desulfatitalea. The sequence continues at coordinate 3,877 of JABDRH010000126.1, forward strand.
GGCAAGATCGCTTTGGTATAGGGCAATACGAATGTTATAGCCGATGCCGGCATTAGCGGCGATGAATTCGGCAACAATGGTGCCGGCCAGAGCCAGGGTGCTGCTGCCGGCAATAACGGTGGTGAGTTTGGAAAGGTTTTCGAAGGCTCGAATCTTGACCTCAAGTTGCCAGCGCATACGCCCCGTCTGCTGGTAAAAGTGTTCGATATCGGTTACCGGTTCCGACATAATCCCGACCACGGACAGTAATAGTGGAAAATAGCATATCATGGCGGCGATGAATAGCCGGGAAAGAAAACCATCTCCTAAAAGGATGAAAATAATCGGCGCTATGGCCACAATGGGATAGGCTTGGACATTGTATGCCGCGACTTTGACGATGGTACCCAACCATGTGGCCTGACGTCCCACAATGCCGATGAAAAATGCCAGCAGGATAGAGGCCATTTGACCGATGATCGCCACCGAGAGGGTATTGACCCCATCTACGGCATATCGAACGGATACATCCCCGGCCGTGCGCCATAAAAGCCAAAATCCAGGAATAACGTAGTCGGATAAGCCGAAGATATATTTTACGGCGAGCAATAACAGTAAACCGAGCGTGTATATCAGCAGGAATTGAAAAATCCGGTTATGCAGCATTCATGATCTCCAACATAACCTGATGCAATCTCGTGCTGGCCGGCTGCTGGTCAGGGAACAAATCGAGCCCCTGCGTCAAAACGGCCTGGGGTAACTTGGACGAGTCGCGCAGGACCCATACATCCCGGCAATATGTCGCCACTTCGATCACATGGTGGCTGATATAGATAAACATTTTTTCGGGATACATTGCCTTAATATGCAGCAGAATGTTTCGCCGACGCAGTTCATCCACATTGGCCAGGCATTCGTCGAAAATCAACACTTGAAAGTCTTGCACCAGATAACGAACCAGATTTATCCGATTTTGCTGTCCCAGCGATAGCCTTGAAAAACGCTGCCCGGTGTGACCATTCAAACCGCATAAATCCAATAATCGCTCTATTTTGTCTCTATTATGGGGGGGTGTGACGCGAGACAACTGGTCGCCGATAGCGGACCAGTCCGGCAGACGTTCTAAATTGTGGGCATAGAGCAACGGCTGCGCGTCATCTGCGACCACGCCGGCAGGCGCGTCGACTGCGCCGCTGATGATGCGCGCAAGAGAGGATTTTCCGACGCCTGAAGTACCGAAAAGAGCATGCAGGCCCGGTCTGATGAACTCAAGATTCAATTCTTTAAAAAGCGCTTTTTCGGCGCCTGGATAGCGAAAAGCAATATTTCGGCATTTCACCTGCATAGGAATATCGTACCATTCGTATCTTTATACGGATATGGGTTTGTGATATGCTGTTCACTGTGTACACATCGGAACGTTTAGCGTCAAAGGGGGAACTCACCTATGGACTTCAAGAAACACTTGGAAACAGCATGGAACTTGATGCTGAATCACCTTGCGGCCTTGATCATTATCACGTTGGTGATGACCGTCATCAGTTTGTGTTCCCTTTTCATCCTTGCACCAGTCATGATGGCCGGCTATGTTCATTCCATGTTAAGGTTGCTGCGTGAAGATCGGGTTCCGAAAGTACAGGATCTGTTTTCACACATGTATCTGTTTCTGCCCCTGCTCGCCTTTTCCGTAGTCGCTTTAATCGCTTCCATGATCGGCTTTAAGCTGCTTTACCTGCCTGGTATCGCCGTCATGTGTGGGGTCACATTTGCATGCCTGTTCATGTTGCCGCTGATGACGGATGAAAAGCTGGCTCTGATTGATGCGATCAAACGATCTTGGGATCTGGCCATGCAAAAGAACGTATCGGACTACCTGGTTGTCGTTGTACTGTATATCGGATTGATGGCGATCGGCAGTTCGGTGTTCATTGGAACCTTGTTTACTCAGCCGTTTGCCACTTTGTTCGTGCTTTCCGTCTATTTGGAACGGACGGCCCACGTCCGACAACAACCGCCGGTACCACCGCCTACGCCCCGAGCATGACATTTTGCCTTTTCATGCGGAAAAAGGCGTATCGAAAATCAATCAACTCCTAACCTTTCTTTTATTTTCTCAATCTCTTCTGGAGAGACAAGGCCTTTTTCAATCAGAATATCTTCAATACCGGCAGCGCGCAGCAGGTCATTCCCAATCAATTCTTGTGGGCTGTTTTGACTTAACATAACAAAGCTGCTTTGCATCGTGTAGTGATCTTTGCGCAACACATCAAAAGTTGTCCAACCATATAGAATAAAATGGTGACTGAGAAGGTAGTAAAATGCACCGATCGCCAAGGCAATCAAAACATAGTTTCTTATCCTAGACACCATGTTGCCTCCTAAACTTTGGGGTATCGCTTGCTTTAGTTTAGCTGACAATCCAATCATTTGCAATGCCGAGCTCTCTCATCGCCAGTTTTCGATGATAATAACCGGCGCGCACGGATGACTTTTTTTGGATGCTGCCCAAAAAAAAACCCGGAATCGCAAAAGCGATTCCGGGTAATAAAGTATTTCGGCGGCGACCTACTCTCCCACACAGCTTCCCGTGCAGTACCATCGGCGCTGAAGAGCTTAACTTCCGTGTTCGGGATGGGAACGGGTGTCGCCTCTCCGCTATTGCCACCGAAAAATTATATTTTGGATTTCAGTCTTTTAACCTTTATTGTTAAATTATGTAAAACTCGATGCAAAATCAAACGTTGGTTTTAATTTGTATATAGA
>JABDRH010000128.1 GCA_013041835.1 Desulfatitalea sp.
CGCTTGGCCTGCGCCCAGGCACGGGTGCGCATGCAGCCGGAAACGCTGGCCCTGATCCGGGACAATACCGCGGGCAAGGGCAATGTTATGGAAGCCGCGCGCATCGCCGGCGTGATGGCTGCCAAGCAGACATCCGGGTTGATTCCCATGTGCCATCCGCTCAATCTGACCCATGTGCAAGTGGATTTTTTTCCAGAGCCGGCGGCCATGCGCATCGAAGCCCGGGCAAAGGTGACGGCCCACACCGGTGTGGAGATGGAGGCGCTGACCGCCGCCGCCGTGGCGGCCCTGACGGTTTATGATATGTGCAAGGCCCACGACCGGGCCATGGTTATTGCGGACATCTGCCTGCTGGAAAAACGCGGCGGCAAAAGCGGGATATGGCGCCGCGAAGATGCACCATGACGCGTTTACCTTTTTGAGTGTATTATGTTGATTTGACACGGAATGCATTTTCCCAGCATCTTCAACCGCCTGCCTGACACCCGGCCCCGGCGATCCATTGCGATTACCTGCATGGCGCTGCTGGCCGTATGCCTGTTGACCGCCTGTCCCCCAAAACCTGTTCCCCCTGATCAGCCTCTGATCCCCATTGCACTGACCGACTACCCGTATTTTGAAGACACGGACGGCTACGCCCAATTGGACCAGGCTATCGCCGGGAGCCTGACCTATCTTCGCAGGCTGCCGGCGTCGCGGAGCGTGGCTTTCGGGCCGGACCGTTACGACGTGGCCCACCTCATCGACTCCCTTGAAACCCTTTCCGACGTTGTTCGCGACAAACCCGCTTCGGCGCAATTGAACCGCATCATCCGGGAGCGGTTCGCCGTTTACCAGGCCGCGGGTCGCGCCGGCCGGCGCAACGTGCTTTTTACCGGCTATTACGAACCGGAGTTGAACGGCAGCCGTACGCCGGACAGTCATTTTCGTGTCCCCATCCATACCCGGCCGGCGGATCTGCTCGAGATCGATCTTGCCCCGTTTGGCAAAGATTTCAAGGGGCGCCGCATTGTGGCAAAACAACAGGGGGCGACCCTTGTTCCTTACCCCGATCGCAGTGGTATCCGTCGCATCGCCGGATTCGATCGGATGGCGCCGCCCATTGCCTGGCTGGTGGACGAAATCGACCTGTTTAACCTTATGATTCAGGGTTCGGGCAGGGTGCTGGTCGCGGGCGGCGAAATCATTCAAGTGCAGTTCGACGTTTCCAACGGGCGGCCCTATCGCAGCATTGGCCGGCTGCTCATCGACCAGGGTAAAATCAGCCCGGAGCAGATGTCCATGCAGGCCATCCGCGAATACCTGAGCAGCCATCCCGGGGAAATGGAGGCCATCCTCGATCACAATCCGCGCTACATCTTTTTCCGCCAGGTTGATCAAGGCCCCCAGGGCGCCCTGGGCGTATCCCTGACCCCAAAACGCTCCGTCGCCGTGGATCGCAGCCTCTTCCCCTCGGCCGCACCGGCCTTCGTCCAGCTATCCGTGCCTCGGCTCGACGGCAAGGGCCGTATAGCCGGGTGGCGACCCCATGCCGCGTTAGTGCTGGCGCAAGACGCCGGCAGCGCCATCAAGGGCCCCGGCCGGGTGGATCTGTTCTGGGGTCATGGCGCAGCGGCCGAAACCTGCGCCGGTCGCCTCAAGCATCCCGGCAGCCTCTATTTTCTAGTCCTCAAATCTCGCCGCAGCGTGCGTGAGCACCCTGATTTTTAAAGTGATATGAGTTGTTTAATCCTGTGCCGAACGATACGGTGCGCCTTGACAACCTAGATCAAAACCCATAAAAAGTCGGAATGAAATTCATCAATAACGCCTTGGTGTACATTGGGCTCGTGCCGGTGATATCGAGTCATCCGCCGCAGCGGCCCCCGGCCGGCCCCGGGCGTGAGGAGTTTGCATATGTTTGGTATCGGCATGCCCGAGTTGCTTGTGATTCTGGCAGTCGCCCTGATCGTTATCGGCCCCAAGAAGCTGCCTGACCTGGCCAAGTCCCTGGGCCGGGCCATGGGCGAATTCAAACGCGCCACCAACGATCTCAAGCACAGCTTCGATTCGGAGTCCGGGTTCAACGAGGTACGCCAAGACCTGAGCGAAGCCGCCCGTGACTTGCGGCATTCGGTCGAAAACGCCGGCGATTCCCCCACAACGACGGAAAAGCAGGGGCAGACGCTGATGGATCAGGCACCCAAGCCGGCGGCCGGGGATGCGTCTGAGGCCAATGAAGCGGGCAAGGTTGCCGCGGATGTGGCCACTGAATCGGACAACTCCAAATCCGGCGACAAACCCGACAATCCATGAACGACATGCAACAACAGCCGTTTACCGTCCACCTGGAAGAGCTGCGGTCGCGGCTGATCAAGGCCGGCATCGCCGTGGGCGTGGGATTTTTGATCTGCTATTTTTTCAAGCAGCAGCTCTTTGAAATACTCACAGCGCCCTTGGTGCAGGTGATGAAGCCCGGCGATCACCTGATCTACACCAACTTGCCCGAAGCATTCTTCACTTTTCTGAAAGCCGCCTTTATCGCCGGCCTTATGTTGGCATCACCGGTTGTGCTGTATCAATTTTGGATGTTTGTGGCACCCGGCCTCTACGACAAAGAGCGGCGCCTGGTGATGCCCATTTTGTTTCTCTCTACCCTCTTCTTTGCGGGCGGGGCCCTCTTCGGCTATTTCGTCGTCTTTCCCATCGGGTTTGAATTCTTCCTCAGCTTTGCCAGCGATACCATCCGGCCCATGCCGTCCATGAAAGAGTATCTGGGCTTTGCATCCAAACTCCTGTTGGCCTTCGGGATTGCATTCGAGCTGCCCCTGGTGATTACTTGCTTGGCCCGTCTGGGCATCGTCTCCACGGCATTTTTGAGGCGGTATCGCAAGTACGCCGTTTTACTCTTCTTTTTAGGATCGGCCATTTTGACGCCCCCGGACGTCATTTCTCAGATCTTCATGGCGGTTCCCCTGATGCTGCTCTATGAGCTGAGCATCATCGGTGCAAGCATCTTCGGAAAGAAAAAAGTGGCGGTTGAGGAACCGCCATCATAAACGCATATTAACCCGAATTAAAAGGAGGCAACCAGCGATGAAAAAGAGACCATGCGGCCTTGCGGCCGTGGCGACCGTGGCGATGGTATTGATGGTGACGGCAGGCATCTATGCGGCGACCGCACCGGATGAAATCAAAATGGAATCGCCTTACGAGCACAAACGCAGCATTGCGATCTTCACCCATAAAAAACATGTGCAAGATTACAAGATTGCTTGCGGTGATTGCCATCACGACGAACAAGGCAAACCCCTGAACGATTTGAAAGACGGTGATTCGGTACGCAAGTGTTTCGAATGTCACAATAAACCGGGGGAATTGAAAGGCAAGGCGGCCAAGGGCATGTCAGGTAAAGCGTTAAGGGCCTACCATGCCAATGCCGTGCATGACAACTGTGTCGACTGCCATAAGGCGTATAACAAGGAAAACAAGCAAGACCAGACAAAGGCCGCGCCATCGAAATGCAACGAATGCCACCCAAAGCCGAAACATAAAAAGAAGTAGTTGCAGCTCTTTTATGCCGAGACCTAAAACCAGCCGGGCCGGTTGCAGCACACCGCAACCGGCCCTATAATCAAGGCCCGCTTTGAGCCAGCCGTTGTACACCCATTGCCGCGCAAGCGCCAAGGCGGTTGGCGGAAAAGAACATGCCGGAACGCCGGATTTTTTCCGTCTTCAAGGCGTGTCAAAATACGCATACGGTCTGTATTCGGCCTTTGACACAACGCGGAAGACGGGGAAAAAGACAAGCAAGCGGGTATATTCTTTGACAGAAACCGCCTAAACTTCTTCCAGATCCGCTACGTTCTCTTCACGCTCGCTGTTGGACCCGATCCACTTGACCCAAACGGTATTGGGTTTGCCGTGTACCACGCCTTCCACGATACCGCAGTAGCCGGCCACCTGAAGCCCGAAGTCCCTGTATGTTACCATTGCACCCTGATCCATCATCTTTCACCTCTTCAGCATCCTTACAGAACAAGTCATGCAAATTTCACGCCGCCGCTTCCATCCATGGTAGGATCAATTGATATTGCATAATTACAATGCATTAGCGCCTTGACGCACAATTTCCGCACCATGCACCGAGATAGTATATTCAGTGTTTTGTAAAGGAAAATACACAAATTGTGTGTCGATACCTACATACCCTGAAACCAACCCGTATAAAAACCAGGGTAACGTGTCGAATAGCCGGTCTTGCGTACCTTGGCGTTGCATAGCAGTCTCTCGGCGCATTATCAAGGGATAAAGTTGATATGTGTGCGGAAAGCCGTTCATTTACGGCCATGGCGGGTCATTGAAGACTGTGGTATGAATGTGCAGGCCAGCCGGCAGGGAGGAAATAATTCCTTCACCATGCGTGCTATGGAGATCAATAATGGACGAAACCGCTTCTTGCAACAAAATGAACCTGCCCGATATTCGCACCTGTGTGTCCCCTGAAGGGCGGTTTGTATTTGGCCTGCACCGGCCGAGTTACGCGGCGGCCAATTTGCGGCCGGGCGGGGACGCCATCCAGACGCTGGGCCGCACCG
>JABDRH010000131.1 GCA_013041835.1 Desulfatitalea sp.
CCATCGAGCAGCTCCGCAAACTCGGCCAACAGCTCGAAGTGCCGGTATTTGATACCGATCCGCAGATGCGCCCGGCGGACATCTGTCTTAAGGCCCGTGTGGCGGCGCAAAAGGAGGGCTGCGATACCATCCTCATCGATACCGCCGGACGCCTGCACATCGATGAAACCCTGATGGGCGAACTGCAAGACATCCAGAAGGCGGTGCAGCCGTCGGACATCCTGCTGGTGGCCGATGCCATGACCGGCCAGGATGCGGTGAACATGGCCAAGGCCTTTGACGATGCCCTGGGTATCGGCGGCGTGGTGCTGACCAAAATGGACGGCGACGCCCGCGGCGGCGCGGCTTTGTCCATCCGTTCCATCACCGGCAAACCCATCAAGTATATTGGTGTGGGGGAAAAGCTCAACGATTTGGAGCCGTTTCACCCGGACCGTCTGGCGTCGCGCATTCTCGGCATGGGCGATATGCTCACCATGATCGAGAAGGCACAGGCGGTCGTGGATGAGAAGCAGGCCGCCGACCTGAGCAAAAAGCTGCGCAAAAACCAATTTACCCTCGAAGATTTCCGCAACCAGATGGTTCAGGTGCGCAAGATGGGGTCACTGACCGATCTGATCGGCATGATTCCGGGCATGGGCAAGATGAAGCAGATGAAAAACCTGGATGTGGATGAAAAGGAGTTTGTGCGCATCGAGGCCATCATCAACTCCATGACGCCCCAGGAGCGGCGCCAACACAATATAATCAACGGCAGCCGGCGAAAGCGTATTGCCGGCGGCAGCGGCACTACCATTCAGGATGTCAACCGGCTGCTGAAAAATTACACCCAGGTATTGAAAATGATGAAGAAGCTAAACAAGGGCGGTATGCGCGGACTGGGGCGAGGCATGCTATCCTTATAGGCTGTGACGATCAGAAAAAAGCAAATAGGAGAATAAGTTAATGGCAGTAAAAATCAGATTGGCCCGACACGGCGCCAAGAAACGGCCCTTCTACCGCATCGTGGTGGCGGACAGCGAGTGTCCGCGGGATGGAAGGTTCCTCGAGAAAGTAGGGACGTACAACCCGCTCAGAGAGCCGGCTGAAGTGACTCTAAATTCGGATCGCGTTCAATATTGGTTACAACAGGGTGCCGAGCCTAGCGACACGGTAAAATCGATTTTGAAAAAAGAGAGTGTCGCGCCACAACCGGCTCAATAAACCGCGCACAGCTGTTTAAGGGACGAAGAAGATGCAGATATATTCATATAGCTTGTCTTTGAATTTGTTTTCGATGTTGCATCAACGGGCACATACCGCCTTTATGCACCCATTGACGCGTCTTGAAAACAAACCCAAATCCAACGCGATATCGGTATGTTTGCACCTTCTTCGTCGCTAAGCCATCGTCGATCTAGGAGGGTGTGCCATGAAAGAGCTGATAAAATGCATTGCACAAGCGCTAGTTGATTATCCTGAAAAAGTTACCGTCATTGAAATCGAGGGCAGCCAGACATCGGTCTTGGAGCTGACGGTGGCCAAGGAGGATTTGGGCAAGATCATCGGCAAGCACGGCCGCACGGCCGGCGCTATCCGGACCTTGCTTAGCGCGGCATCAGCAAAAGCGAGAAAACGTACGGTCCTGGAAATTATCGAATAGTCCAATGATTCCCGACGATGTCATCCAAATCGGGAAAATCACCGGCGCCCATGGCATCGGCGGCGCCGTCAAGGTTTTGTCTTACGCGGAATCGACCGACCGTTTCACGCCGAACGGCACATTGATTCTGATTGATCCAATGGGACGCCGCCAGCCGCATCGAATTGTCCATGCGGCAGCGCACAAAAACACCGTGCGGCTCCGACTGGATCGGGTCACGACGCGCGATCAGGCGCAAGCGCTGATGGACTGGAAGGTTTGCATCGCCCGGGAGGATCTGCCGCCGCTGGCGCCGGACACTTACTACTGGCGCGACCTGATCGGCATGGACGTGGTCAGCGACCAAGGCGAAACGCTCGGCCGGTTGATCCGGATCATCCCCACGGGCGCCAACGATGTCTACGTGGTGGAAACACCGCCGGACCATCGCGCCGGAGGGGAGATCCTGATTCCGGCCATTGAATCGGTGGTGCTGGATATCGACGTGCAGAGCCGTCGCATGCGCGTCGCTTTGCCCGAGGGACTGATATAGGCAGGGCATGCATTTTGCCGCACTAACCATATTCCCGGAATTGATCGCGGCCTTCCGGGACAGCGGCATCATGCGCCGGGCAGTGGAAAGCGGCGCCGTTACGCTGCAGGCGATCAACATCCGCGATTATGCCCTGGATCGCCACCACACGACCGATGACAGGCCCTATGGCGGCGGTTGCGGCATGGTGATGAAGCCCGAGCCCTTGGCCGCCGCCATTCGAGCGGCCAAGGCAAAACTGCCCGAAGCGCCCGTGATACTGTTGTCACCCCAAGGTGAACGCTTTGATCAACCGATGGCCCGGCAGTTTGCCGCGCACCAGGCCATGATTCTGGTGTGTGGCCGGTACGAAGGGGTGGACGAGCGCATCAGTGAGCAATGGGTGGAAGCGGAACTGTCCATCGGCGACTTCGTCCTGACCGGCGGCGAGGTGGCGGCCATGGCCGTCATGGATGCGGTCACACGGCTGTTGCCCGGGGTGCTGGGCAACGCGGATTCCGCCGAACAGGATTCTTTCGGCGCCAACCGGCTCGATTGCGCCCACTACACCCGGCCTCCGGAATTCGAAGGCCGGCCGGTGCCCGGGGTGCTCCAATCCGGCCATCATGACCGGATCCGCCGCTGGCGCCTGACTGATGCCCTGATGCGCACCCTGGTCAGGCGGCCGGATCTGCTGCACCAGGGTGCATTGAAAAACGAAGAGGCGGCGTTGCTGCGTGCATGGTACGGTGAGATCGAACGAATTATTCAAATGCCCGGCGGCGGTGGCCCTGATCCATCACCCGGTGATGGACAAGAACGGTGAAACCATCGCGGCCGCCGTTACCGCCTTGGATTTGCACGACATCGCCAGGGCCGCCAAGACATACGGGGTGGATACCTTTTACGTGGTGACCCCCTTGACGGACCAGCAGGACCTGGTAAGACGCATCATCGGCCACTGGGCCTCCGGCGCCGGGGCAAGGTACAATCCGGACCGGCAGGCGGCACTGGCCCTGATTCGTTTGATGCCAACGCTCGCGGCCGTGCTGGACGACATGGCGGAAAAACACGGTCATGGGCCGCAAACCGTGGCGACCAGCGCTCAAATGGCGGACGGCAACCTCACTTTCGCGGGGCTGCGGGATCTGGCACGGCAGGCGCGGCCGTTGCTGCTGCTGTTCGGAACGGCCTGGGGCCTGGCACCGGAAATGCTGACGCAAGCCGACCACCGGCTGGCGCCTATCGCGGGCCACGGGGATTACAATCACCTGTCGGTGCGGTCCGCGGTGTCAATCATATTGGACCGCATGCTGGGTTGACGATGTGAACGGTGAATGGACACAAATTAGCGAAACCATAGGAGAATAGAGCATCATGCAGGTCATCAGAGAGCTGGAAAAAGAGCAGATGCGCATGGACCTGCCCGACTTTTTGCCGGGTGACACGGTGCGCGTGCATGTAAAAATCAAAGAGGGCGATAAAGAGCGCATCCAGGTATTCCAGGGTGTGGTCATCGCCAAACGCAAGGGCGGCATGAACGCCACTTTCACCGTGCGCAAGGTTTCTTACGGTGTGGGCGTGGAGCGGATCTTTCCCTTTCATTCACCCATCCTGGACCGTGTGGAGATCGTGACCCGCGGCCGCGTGCGCCGTGCCAAGATCTACTACCTGCGCAAGCTGCGCGGCAAGGCGGCCAGGATCCGCGAAAAACGCATGAATTAAGAGCGGATCGGTGGATTTGTGGGCCTTGGAAAAGGCGCTCAACGCCGAAGGCTTTGACGCCGTCGCCGGCGTTGACGAGGCCGGGCGCGGCCCCCTGGCGGGACCCGTGGTCGCCGCTGCCGTTGTACTGCCAAACGGTATCGAAGCCAACGGCGTCCAGGATTCCAAACAGGTGCCGCCGCGCCGACGGGAACGGCTGTTCGCGTGGATTCAGTCGCATGCCGTGAGCGTGGGTGTCGGCATTATCGATGTCGATCAGATCGAGCGCGTCAACATCCTCCAAGCCGCCCGCCGCGCCATGGCCCAAGCCGTGGCGCGTCTCGATCCGCCTCCGCAATTCTTGTTGATCGACGGCAAATTCGGCATCGATTGGGACCTGCCGCAACGCGCCGTGGTCAAGGGCGACAGCCGCAGCATCTCCATCGCCGCCGCGTCCATCGTGGCCAAGGTGACCCGGGACCGGATGATGCTGCAATTCCATGACGCCTTCCCCCAATACGGATTCGACCGCCACAAGGGGTATCCCACCCGCGCCCATCGCGCCGCCATCGCCCAACATGGCCCCTGCCGCATCCATCGCCGCACCTTTAAGGGCGTACGCGAATTTTTGCCGGCCTCGATGCCGGACCGGATCACCGCCCATGACCGATGACCGCAAACAGTACGGCCACGGCAGCGAAGCGGCAGCGGCGCGCCACCTGGCGCGCGAGGGGTATAAAATCCTGGAACGAAATCACCGCAACCGGTTGGGAGAAATCGACATCATCGCCCGCCACAAGGGCGTCTGGGTCTTTGTGGAGGTCAAGGCCCGGCGCGGCAAGGGGTTCGGCGATCCCAAATGGGCCGTCACCCCGGCCAAGCAGCGCAAGCTGTCCATGGTGGCCCTGGCCTACCTGAAGCACATCCGTGCCCTCGAGCAAAAGGCGCGTTTCGATGTGGTCACGGTCGTGAACGATGGTGACATGCCCCGTTTCGAAGTGATTGCCAATGCCTTCGAACTTGCCTACCCCTAACCGGCTTTCGCCGGGTCTGTATGTGGTGGCCACACCCATCGGCAACCTGGCCGACATCACCTTGCGGGCGCTGGATGTGCTGGCCCGCGCCGACGTGATCGCCGCCGAAGACACGCGTCACTCCCGCCGCCTGTTGGCCGCCCACCACATCACCAATCAACTCGTCGCCTACCACGAACACAACGAAATCCGGCGCGCACCGGAGTTGATCGAACGCCTTGACCAGGGAGGTGCGGTGGCCCTGATCACCGACGCCGGCACGCCCATGGTATCCGATCCGGGCTATCGCCTCGTACAGGCCGCCGCGCAACGGCGGATTCAGATCATTCCCATACCCGGCGCATCGGCAGCCGTGGCGGCCATGTCGGTTTCCGGCCTGCCGACGGACCAATTTACTTTTATCGGCTTTCCGGCGCGAAAAAAAGCCAAGCGGATGGCGCAACTGCGCATGCTGGCGCAAGTGCCGCACCCGTTGATCTTTTACCAGTCGCCCCAACGCCTCACCCTGTTTATCCAGGAACTGATGGAAGCCTGCGGCGACCGCCGGGCCGTGCTGGGACGTGAAATGACCAAACAGTACGAAGAGTTCGTGCGCGGCCCCCTTTCCCATATCCAGGCCCAGCTCGGACAGCGGAAAAGCATCAAAGGCGAGTGCACCCTGATCGTGGACGGCGCTCCCGCGGCGCCCGCGAACGACTCAGCGACCAACGAAGAACTGCTCGAGCTGGCGATCAGCGAGGCGCTGGCGGCTGGCGGGTCGGTAAACGATATCGCTAAAGCGCTGGCGGAGCGCTTTGACCTGAACAAACCGCTGATCTACCGAAAAGTACTGGCCATGAAGGCTTCGCGCAGGCAGCGGTAGCCACGGCACCTCACCTGAAAAGGGAGGTGATGGGCCATAAGTGGCTTAATTTTTTTAGCTTTCATACCTTGACTTTCTTTTCCGCCCACTGTAGCATTTGAGGTCCTGCAGTGATCGGTAATTAATTGCGGTTTTTAACCTTACCGCGTTTCGAGGCTGTTTTCTTGTGAAACGATTTCTCCTGTTCTGGACCTTGTTTCCGGCCGCGGTCCTTGCCACGGGCGGTTTTTATCGCGCCCACGGCGCACCGCCGCCGACGGTGTACCTGATCCCCATCAGCGGCGATGTGGAGCCGAGCATGGCGGCGTTTTTAAAACGCGCCCTGATCGATATACCCGATACGAAGGAAACACTCATCATTGTCGAAATGGACACCTTTGGCGGGCGAGTCGATTCGGCCCTGGAGATGGTCGATGCCCTGGTCAATGTCAACCAGGCGGAAACCGTGGCGTTCGTCGATAAAAAGGCCATTTCCGCCGGGGCATTGATCGCGCTGGCCTGCCGGCGTCTTGTCATGAAACACAGCACCACCATCGGCGATTGCGCTCCGATCACCTATTCCAAAGAGGGGCCCAAGATGATGGGCGAAAAATTTCAATCGCCCCTGCGGGCCAAATTCCGCACCCTGGCCAGGCGAAACGGATATCCCGTAACCCTGGCCGAAGCCATGGTCACCGCCGAGATGGAAGTCTACCGCATCGCCTTCGGAAATGATGTCGTATACATGGATGATCAAGCCTATCAGGATCTTGACGAAACGCGCAAAGCGGCCATCACCGCCAAACAAACCGTGGTGGCCAAAGGCGAACTGCTGACCATGGACGACGCCGAGGCCCTTGACCTGGGCTTTTCCAGCATGAGTGTGGACGGTCTGGCAGCACTGCTGAACGAAAAGGATTTGACCTTGGCCGATGTGAAACGCATCGAACCCAGTTGGTCCGAAGATCTGGTGCGCATGATCGGCGCCATCAGCCCCATCCTGATGCTTATCGGCCTGGGCGCGCTTTACACGGAGATCAAGGCCCCGGGGTTCGGCGCGCCGGGCATCATCGGCATCGCGTGTCTGGCGCTTGTTTTTTTCCATCAGTACCTTGTGGGGCTGGCCGACTTCACGGAACTGCTGATCATCGTGAGCGGGCTGGTGCTGTTGGGTTTTGAGCTGTTCGTCATACCCGGATTCGGTATTGCCGGCATTGCCGGCATCGTGGCCATCACCGTTGGATTGGTCTTGAGCTTGCAGGATTTCGTCATTCCCGACCCCAAATTGCCCTGGGAGCGCGCCCTGTTGATCAACAATTTGATGAAGGTCGTGAGCGCCACGGTGGGCTCCTTTTTATTGGCGTTGTTTGTTCTGCGCTTCGTGTTCCCCAAGTTGTCCCTCAAGATGCAAGGTCCTTATCTGGCCGCTACGTTATCCGATGCCCACGCTGTTTCCCCCCACCCCGTCGGTGTGACGCAGGGGCAGACGGGCACGGCCCTGACGCCGTTGCACCCGGCCGGAAAAGCAAAAATAGGCGACGATGTGTATGACGTGATCACCCAGGGCGATTTCGTGGCCAAGGGCGCGGCGGTGCGCGTATTCAAAATCAAAGGCAACCGCATCGTTGTGCTGGCTTTGGATGAGCGCACGGTGTGACCCCCCATAAGACAGCAGGGGCGTATTCGCGAACAAGCCCCGCAGAGTGGAAATAATGGACAAGGGTTTACATTTACCGATTATTTTGCAGTTGGCCGCTGTCGGGGTGATCATCGCCGAGATCATTATCCCATCGGGCGGCATTCTCGCCATCCTGGCGGCGGGACTGTTCGGGTATTCGCTTTACACCGTCTTTGCCCATGTTTCCGCCGAGGCGGGCATGGCCTTCGTTGCCGCCGACATCATCATGATTC
>JABDRH010000310.1 GCA_013041835.1 Desulfatitalea sp.
ACCTTAAGCAAGGACCGGGGGGCAATGGCGATGGACCCATCGTCGGCATTGTGTTGGGTTTGAAACAAGCTGACGGCGACTTGTTCGCTGCGTTTGACGGGATGCCAGCGGCCGCTGCCGAGCAAGGTCGCATGGACTCGGTACAAACCCGGTAAATAGGGTTCATCGTAATGGCGGTAGTACTGTTGCATCCCTTGACGTCCGCCCGGCAGGGTGTCCCATTCCAGGCAGATCTCCCATGCGGAAAGTCTTTTCAGCGCAGCTTCATAACTGCCCACCATCAGGTAAGAACCGATGTCCGGCAGTGGACCGAAAGGGTGAAAGGGACCGGCGGGGTCGAGCCGGCCATGGTGGTTATACACCAGCAGATCCTTGACGCCTTCAACCTCGACCTCGATGCGGATCTCTTTCAGTGTCAGCCGGCGCAGCAGGGAATAGGGATACAGGTTGTTTTGATCATTGATGCATAAGCGGACCATGGGCGACTTGTGTCCAAACCGCCCGCCGTGCAATCGCGGATCATATGCGACAATCGGTGGGGCTTCCGTCGCGAGATGAATCTGCAGGCAAAGGCGATTGTTGTCCGAACCGGCGTCTATCAAGGCGGCATCGGGCAGGTAATCTTCTATCTCATACCATCCGGTATCGGCGGTAAGGGCAATGGAAAACATGCGTTTAAAAACTTTGTAAAAGGCATCCTGCGGCGTGGTGGCGGTTAGATCACTGATGCGGCGGACAATGGCCGCGGGATGATGTTCCGGCGCGGCGTCAAAGCCAATGCCAAGGGTGATGCGGCGTTTTCCCTGGCCAAGCAGCAGGATCGGGTCCGCGATGGCCATGCCGAATCGGGCGGCGGCGCCGGATTCTTCCTTGGCCTGCTCGGTAGCCGCGCCAAAAAAGGGATAGGGTGCGCGGTCCTTGCCGGCCGGTGCCGTTTTAAAATCCAGGGGCGGCACGGCAGCCATCCAGGCGCCGGTGACATGGCCCAGCTCCTTTTCAGGCGATATGAGCGGGTTTTTTTCAAAGTAAAGCGTGTGCAGCTCTTCCACGGCCGTATCGGTGACCCAAAGATCGTTGTCGGCGCGATAAATCAGGGCCTTGCCGCCGCTATCGTTTCCGGCTGTGAATTCGGTTCCTCTGGGAATCGAAACATCCGGCAGTGATCCGTCCAGGGCAACCACGAGAAAGGTCGTGTCCGGCGTGGGGGGGGCCGGAAGCATTTGCAGGATATCGCGATAATAGTAGTCGCGGTGTCGGGGGACAAACGTGTTGATATGCTGCTGCGCTGATCTGAACAATTGTATAAATGCAATATAAAGGGCGATGGACGGCTCGTGGTCCCGGCGTGCCAGGGATTGGGTAAAGTGGGAGGCCGCGGTTTCGATGACCAGGCGCGTTGCTTTATGAAACGCATGGAAACACGATTGCAGCAGTCCATGGACTTGCGGGCTGCCGCGCCTGACGGCTTGGCCGTCATGGGCGCCCGATGCCATTGGGGATGTTGGGGAAGGAAATGTCCAGATGGGCGCAAAGGCGTTTACATCGATGCCGTGCTGTTCAAGAAACCGGATGGGATATTGGCCCACCAGGGCGGTCAGGCGGTGTAAATGGCCGGCCAGTTGATTGCGGATGACCCGTGCGATGACTTCTCGAACAGCGATGCCGGGTTTGCAGGGCGCGTGCATCAACCAGGCATGCCAGTTGTCCAGTTTTACGGCCAGGCGGTAGCTGTAAGACGCCTGGGCGACAGCGGCCCATGGACGCAGGTGGGCGGGTTGGCGACAGGCGGCAAGAAAATCGGCTTCGATCCGGTTCATGCCGGTGGCGCTGATATGGGCCAGGACCATGGTGGCATCGCCGGTGAATATCCGGGTCCAGTTTCCGTCCAGGCAATTATCCGAATTATAGTAGTTCACAAGGCCGGCATAATCCACGCCCATGGCCAGCAGGGTGTTCAAGTCCATTTCCGCCACGTTGAAATAGCCCGGTTGCAGCGGGGCGGGGTGGCGACGATTCTGGGCGGTGCCGTCATGCACAATCATAGCCGGATCTGGGTGCCTTCCTTAAAGTAAAAGGGATAAACCATATTGCCGCGGCTGTTGGTTTCCCGGACCAGGTAGCTTAGTTTGATTTTCAACACACCGTCATACTGCGCGCTCGTATCGACGTCGATGCGGAGAAGCGTGATCCGGGGTTCGAAGAAAAGAATGGCCCGGTCAATGGCGTCTTTGAGCGCCGTAACGGTGTTTTCCGTGACGCTGTCAAAAACCAGGTTTCGCAACCCGCAGCCGTAGCTGGGTTGCATGGTGCGTTCACCGGGTGCGGTGTTGAGCAGGATATGCAGGCTTTCCCGGATATCCTCTTCCAACGCCACCATGATGACGCCCCCGGTCGCTTTGATAAACTGGGGCGGAAAGTGCCAGCCTGTCCCAAGAAAGGATTTGTCTACCGTCATACGCGCCTCCTGTTCAAAGGTCTGACTAAGCTGGAGGGCTGCCGCGTCAGGACGCCGAAGGTGAAGCCGAAATGTTCCCTGCCGCGAACCCCTGGCAACAGCGGATCTGATGTCCTTCAGCTTTCCCGGCAGGTCAGCCGCCGATCATGACGGTAGGACATCCCACCACAATACTGCCGCCATGGGCTGTGGTATCGCCCATCCGCGCCGCCGGTTTGCCGCCGATCATCACGGTGGCCGAGCCCATGGCAATGGTATCCGGCGGCCCCACGCAGGTGCAACTGTCGCCCACGACGGCCGCGGGCATTTTGCCGATCATCACCGTGGGCACGCCGGGACCCATCACGGGTCCGCCCACATGGGGTATGGGGGGGAGCGCCGGGGTTTGCATGGGACAGACATGCATATCGGTCAAACGGGCGGCTAGGGGCATGAGAAAGCATTCCTTTCCAATTTGCTTTACGATTAGTTGATCATTACCATGGCGCCTTTAACGGTGGTTTGGCCGGATGCGGAAACTTCGGCCGAAGCATTCCCCTTGGCCGTGAACCCGGCATTGGCGCTGTTCTCAATATTGAGTCCGGCCACTTTGACGTCGGCATCGGAGGTGACGTCGATCTCGCCGGTGGCCTGCAGGGTAATTTTCCCCGTGGCTTTGATGGCAATATCCTTGGGGCTGTCCAGGGTGATTCCGTCAGGGTTCAGGGTGACTTTGTTGGCATTCTGATCCGTCAGGCAGATGGCTTTTTCATCGTCGCTGAGAACGATTTGATTGCCGCCCGGCGTGACGACGGTGATGATTTTTTTCTCTTCATCCAACTCTACTTTCAGTTTGCCGCGCGTCACCAGGGCCTTGAGGTTGTTGCCGTCGGCAGGCGTGTAAGGCGACTTGATTTTATTGCTGTACAGGCTGCCGAGAATCACGGGATGGCATGGATCGTTATTGAAATATCCCAATACGACCTCATCACCGATTTCCGGGAAGAAAAATGCCCCGCATTCGGTGGATGCATAGGACCCGGCCAGCCTTGCCCACACCCCTTGGGTTTGGGCTTGCAGCACCGGCACTTTGACTTTTACTTTGTATTGGCCGGCCGGATCTTCGTGGATCTGGAGCACCACGCCGATCTGCAGACCGTCCACACCGGGCAACAGGCCCGCGGCGGCAGGGGCCTGAATGTCCTTGGCTTCGGCAAACCAGTCCGGCGCCAGGCCAAAACCGACGGTGGTGGTCCAGTCGCCCTCGGCAATGACATGGGTGACGGTGGCGGCAAAGACCGATCCGTTGAAACGGTCGCCCGCGCCGGTCAGTTCCACCAGGTCGCCGGGATTTACCTTGGCGCTGCCTTGAAACTTCATTTGACCCCGGATGCGGGCCAGGCCGGATTTGAGCTGTTGCGCATCGGCCCAGGCTTGCAGGCCGTCCTGGTCCAACGGGATGGTGGTTTGAAGACAATAGTCGGTCAATCCGATGACGCCGGAGAGATCTGAAGACGATAAATTTCCCTGGGCGTTCAAGGCCGTGGCCGGACTCTTTTTTTCCACCATTTTCTGGGTTTGCAGATCCCAGGCCGCGCCCTTGACCGAAGCAAATTGGCTACGTGCGTCCATTCCGGCCTCCAACTCAATCAGACTGCTTCCATAAGCGACCGTCAGTTTCGCTTCCGCATCGATGCCGGGCGGCGCAACGGTCACCTTGCCGTCATTGACGATCACCAACAACCCGTTGACTTCGGCCCGTGACAGCATGAAATCCCAATCGGTGCAGTAAAACTGGACCAGTTCATCATACTGAACCTGGGTTGCGGTGACGTCCGAGGACAGTCCGGCATGGCCGCCGATGATGGTTGATAGGATGTCGCTGTCTTTCATATCGACATAATTGGCGTTTTTTCGTCCCACGGTCATTTTCACCGCCGCATCGCGGCATTCGATCATCAGGCGCGCTTGGTTGCCCCGGGAGATCCTGATACCGTGCCCAATTACAAGTCCCTCGAAAATACTATCTTCCTGCTGGCCATAGCCGGCCTTGATAGTGATCGAAGCCCCTGGTTTAAAATCATCCGTATTGCTGATGGGAAAATCCGTTTTAGGCATATCCCCGTCGGCCATTTCGATTTGGACCCACGGGATTTTGTTGACCGACTTTTCGATGCGCACGGATATCAACTGGTAGGTCTCATCCATGGCCTTGCCGTCCATTTCGATCGTCAGTTTGACCGGGCCGTTGGTATCTGATTTGGGTGAATCAGCCATCGTCTACCTCAACGGTGGAAACAAGATCCGGGACCCGGGGCGGATATCCCGGAAATTGGTGATATGGTTGATGCGCGCCACGGTATCGAAGCAGGTGACGTCGTCATAGATCCGATGGCACAGCAGCGGCAGGGAATCACCTGCTTTGAACACAACAATGTGCGTCATGTCCGGTGAGCTTTTGTTGGCGCGCTTGGCCTGCTCCTGCGTGCTCATAAATCCTTTAAACGACATTTTAATCTTGGCCCGAAGCGGAATCCCGTCAGGGGAGAACAAGGTATAATCCACGGACAAGGAGGTCAGGCGGCCGTAAAAAAGCAAGCCGCCCCACAACACGCGCACATGGTTGGGTTCATGGTTGTCGCCGTCATATTTATAAACAATGCCGCTCAAGTTCTCCAACTGCGTTTGGACATCCGATGAGCCTTTGACCACGCCGGTGTTGTCCAAAAGAAGCTCAAAACTAATATCGCCGGGATTAATGGCGCTGAATTTCAGGGCGGACGCCAGTTGTCCCAGGGTTTTGGTTTTATTGTACGAAATCGAGCACGTGTGACTGAGTTGATTTGGATTGAGCATCACCGAGAACGTTTTGCTGCTATCCGGATGGACGGTGCCGTCAGTGGCTACGGTGACTGAACAAATTTCTAGTTTAATCAGTTTATGGGTCATTGGCAGTCTAACGCTCTTGTTGTTGTTGGTAAAATTGTCTGATCAATTTATCGCAGGTTCTCAAGATTTCGGCCTTGAATACTTCCGGGTCAAAGTGATTTTCTACGCGTGCGGAAGGCGCGGCCGCCTGATCTTTAACCGTGGCGTTGACCACCATTTGTCTGATTTCGAAACTCATGATATGCCGCCTTTCTTATTTTTTGCCCGCACCTTTATAGCTCCCTTTGACAGTGGCCGTAGGCGAGTTCAATTTTTTCAATCGCCACTTCGTTTTTAGTGGCGTTGAAGCTTTCCACTTCCCAATTGACCGGGTAGGCATCGTCAAACGACCATTGGCGCACCGCCTGCCCGTCCGCGTCGAGCAGCATGACGTGGATCAATTTAGGGGTGATCGCTTCATTCAAGCCGTTTTCCAAAACCGACTTGCACCACTGAACCAGCGGGGAGCTGTTCTCGGCAATGCCCCTTTTCAACACCAGCTTGGGATGCTTCACGGCTTTGGGCAGCTCGTAAACAAACCGGTTCTCACCGCCCTCTGAATAGGATTCGGTTTCGATCTGCGCGCCAATGCCCGATACCTCTTTAAAAGCGGCATCCTCATCACTCTTTTCGGAAAAAGTGACGCAAAAATGAAAGGCCGGCAGGGGATAATCTGCGTCGGATGGCGTACTCATCTTAACCCCTATTTATTGGCAATGGTTATCCCTTCATGCGCGATTTCAATGCTTTCAATGGCCACTTCGTTTCCGTCCGATTTAAGATCGGTTCCGGTGATTTTGGTGGGCCATGCATTTTTTAC
Organism: Desulfatitalea sp.; assembly: GCA_013041835.1. Classification (GTDB taxonomy): domain Bacteria; phylum Desulfobacterota; class Desulfobacteria; order Desulfobacterales; family Desulfosarcinaceae; genus Desulfatitalea. The sequence goes on from JABDRH010000310.1 coordinate 6,183, forward strand.
CGTCCACACCATGACCGGAGCGTGTGCTTCATCCAGAAGACTGATGGTTATCGGCACGCGTTTGATGGTGTTCATTTTGATCTGAACAAACCAATCCCAGAACTTGTTGTCGGATTTGAAAATACCTTTTTTCATGGTGATGTTTCCGGACTTTTGAATGCCCGGCATCTTGATGGTGGAAAACTCCGTGCTGTTGCCGTGCCGGTATTCAATGGGCTGGGCCTCGATATCCAGGCCGGACACCTCCTGGAAAGACAGTTCTTGAGAATCCCATTTGACCTGAAAATGGAATTTCGGCAATGGCCATACCGTGGTGGATTGGGCGGAACCGTCGTCTGCCATGTTCTTCCTCCTATATCGCTGAAAAGATCATTATTGGAATCATTGGGCGATACATCCTGCCGTCCATGACGGATGCTGATTAAGCACCTGCCAAACTGCTTATGATTTTTGCATCTGCTGTTGAAAGGTGATTTCAATGAATTCGGCCGGGCGTATCAATGCCACCAAAACGGTGACCCGCAAGATCCCATCCAGGATATCATTGGGCGTCATGGTCTCTCCGAGCCCCACATGCACGCTGAATGCGTCTTCCGCCGAAGCGCCGGCCAAACCGCCCCGCTTCCAGATGCCGGTTAAAAAATTGCTGATCATGCTTTTAATGGTGACCCAGGTGTTGGCCACGTTGTTTTCAAACACATAGGCTTTGGTGGCCAGCCGAATGGATTCTTCCAGCATGATCATGGTTCGCCGGACGTTGACATAGCGCCAATCCTGGCTGTTGCCGTCCAATGTGCGCGCGCCCCAAACCAGGGTGCCTTCGCCGATAAACGGACGGATGGCATTGATCGACTTTCCCTGGGTGGTGACATTCAAGTCTTCCTGGTCGTCATGGGTGATGTTGACGGCCGGAGACACAACCGCGTTGATGCTCACATTGGCGGGCGCTTTCCAGACACCGCGGGAATTGTCCACCATGGTATAGATGCCGGCCATGGCGCCGGAAGGGGGCAGCAGGTTGAGTTTGTTTTTCATCTCTTTGACCATGATGGTGAACAGCGGGCTCATTTGGGAAAGAATTTTGTTCAGCAGCATTTTGTGGGATTGCGCGTCTTCTTCAGGTTGGCCGCTCCAATCCTTGGTGATGCTATTGACCGCCTCGATTTGTTGGGCGGACTTGACCGGCATGTCGTCCGTGGCGGTATCGGCGAGTTTGAGTTCAAGGCGCAGGATCTTTTGAAGTTCGTCCGGGTTGGAAAAGTTTTCAAAACTCAAATCCGACTCTTGAACGATGGACGTGTTGATCCAGGGATAGTAGGCGGCGGCAAAATCGAGATAGTTGATCCCAAGGGCGCTGCGAAAGTTGTCGATGCAATCTCCCGAGGGGTCCTGACGACCCTTGTAACCGGCCGGAATGTCCAAAATGGCGACCCTGTTGCGCATCTTGCCCCCGCAATGCTGCAAGGCGGCCTGTTGCACATTGATGCACTTGCTGATGTCAAAACTACCGTCGCTATTTCTGGCGGCCAGCACCATGTTGTCCGGAATGACCACCATGGTGGGTTCCTGTTCCTTGATCAACTGCGCGATGCCGCTTTTCAACCGATCGGGGTCGATGTCGTCCTCATAGTTGCCCACGGATACGATATAGCAGGGGCCGCCGCCGTTTTGAAAAAACAACCGCATGCTGTAATAGAGATAATAGGCGCCGCCATCCTGATTGAGAACATAATCGGTGCCGTTGAGGGTGAAATCGGCCTCCTCGGCAATGCCCGCTGCCTTCGGGCTTGGACTTTCAGGCGCCGCCTCTTCCTTGGCTGCCTCTTTGGGAGCGTCTTTGGGCGCCTTTTCTTTTTTAGACCCACTGTCCTTCACGGGTGCATTTCCCATGATGCTGAAGGTCGGAAAGGGTGCAAAACCAAAGTAATTGTGGTATTCGGCCATGGAACTGATCCGCCAGGGCTTGTTGGCAAGCGATTTACTTACGTTGAGCGCCGTCTGGGTATAACCGATAAACGCCGGAACGGCTGTCGCGACCTCCACCACCGAGTTGGGAAAGGCGCTTTTTTCAACGATATAGACGCCGGGTGTTTTCATTTGTCCCATTTCATCCTCCCTGCTATTGGCTTACGAGTTAATAAAAATTTCTGAAATCGATATGACCTCAGCCCCGCGCTTTTCACGGTGCAACATATTGACCGGCGCAACGGGCAGCCGGGCCATCATCACTTTCTCCACATCGGCAGTCCGAAGTTTGAGTTGAAACGTGTGGTTCGGGATCTGTTTCAAGGGTATGGGGTCATTTGATAGAAACGCCACGGCCGGTCGTGAACCGGCGATGCCGTTTGCCGGCACTGGATCGAAGGTCCAGTGGTTGTCTTTATCCCGGACAACCACCGTTTGGGTGGCCAAGGGCCCCAGCACAACGTATTTCCAATATGTACGGCGGTGGTCGAAGTAAACGCGGTAGGTCCGCGGATACAGATCCCCCTTTGCGTCCATGGGGCTGGTATCTTGCCCCACCGGGCGGATATGAAACACACATAATGGGGCCGCGCCTTTATCCCGTCTTACCAGGACATGCTTGTCCCACAGGTATGCCAGCGGCGTGCTATCGCCATCGGAAACAACCGCTTGGGGATGCAGCCTGAATGCTCCCGATGGCTCGGCCACGGCCCGGGCGGTATCCACACACAACAGACGACCCTCCGGGATGTCCGGCAGTTGCGTATAGTTCGTGAAAAAAGGATCTTGAACGTAGGCTTTGAAATAAAAACCCGGTGCGTCGGGTTCGGTTTGGGCGGCAAACAGCGCCATGGCGTCACGCCGTCCGGGGTCGCTGTAAACCGCCATGCCGTTTGAAAAAGGCCGGAAAAGCATGCCCAGGTTGGACATGGTTTCCAAGGTCGCCCGCGCGGGCTCCCATTGCAGGTGCCTGCAACTATTGTCCGGAAAGTAGGGGTGGCATACCGTGATTTCAAATAGCAGCCGATAGGCGCCCATGGCGATGGTGCTCCTTATGATGCCGCGATGGTTTTGGGTTCGACAAGTTTCGGCACCCGGGTGGTGATGTCCTGGGCATCGAAGGTGATCATGCGAATTTTATAGAGCACGGACGGCAGGTACTTGCCACTGAGTACAGACCATAGGCTGCTGAGATCTTTGATGTTCAGGTTTTCAATGTCCAGGGAGAGCTTTGCAATGCGATGATCGAGCTCCGGGCTGTTTTGTTGGGTAAACAACGGGTTGCGTTGAAAAAAACTGATCGTGTGGGATAAAAACTTCAACGCCTCGGCATAGTTTTTTCCGTTAAAATTGCCTGCAAAGAGCAAATATAGATTGGTATGCACCGGCGGATAACTGGCCGCGGATGGTTGACCTTCCCGCGGCGCGGTAATCGGCCGGCCACCGGGTGCGGTATCTTTTTCGATATTGATTAGGGACGCCACAATCCTGTTGGCGACATTGGTTGCAATTGAGCCGTCTTGTTCAACAATGTTCGACACCACCACGATATCCTCATTCAGGTCGAACGAACGCTTTAAAAACTGATTCAACTGGCTGGTAATGTGAAAGACGGCAGCATAAATCATGGGTTGCCTTTTAACTTGTAGATGATTTCACTGCCATGAGGTGTAATCGTAGTCACCACCCCTTGTTTGATCAGAACGTCCAATGCTTCCTGGACTATATCCATCGCAATCTCGTAACGTTGCCTTAACAGCCACCAGTTGGCCACGCCTTCGAGCGTGTCCGCGGCATCCGGGCGCTTGCCCAAATAGTGTTTTATGCTCTCAGCGATATCGACAACGTCTAAATTTGAATAGATAAGCGACATTGAGTTCATATCCTTATGCCATTGGTGGCATAGCAATGGATGTGCCAGCGGAGAAAGCTCATATTATGCTGATATATTTATATTTATTTTAATATAGGATAGCCATGGGGTGCTGGTGCCCCACTTGAATCCAGCAGCGTGCGTGCCGCGCCACACGGTTGGCGCGTGAGGTTCTTTTGCCCCATGGGGTGTGCCGGCCGCATGGGCAGGGGCGGCGGATGGACGGCCAGACAGGCACGCGGGCAGGAATGCGCCAAGGAATCACAATTTAAAAAGTTGCCCCTTTATCCATCACGGCTTCGGGCT
>JABDRH010000134.1 GCA_013041835.1 Desulfatitalea sp.
CCACGGGTACGTTCACCCGAATGGGGCGATCCATTGCCACTTCATACAAGTCCACATGCAGATACTGCTTGGAGACCGGATGCACTTGCAGCTCTTTGATCATCACCGGTTTGCTCTTTTGACCACCATCAATGCTCAGGTTCATAATGGATCGGCCAAGGCCGCCTGTTTTCAAAATAAGCTCCAGGTCATGGGCATTGATAGAGAGCATGTCGGGCACGGTGTTCCGTCCGTACAATATCGCCGGCAACCTGCCGCCCCGTCGTAGAGCGCGGGCGGGGCTATTGCCCTTGGTGGTTCGTGTTTCGGCTTTAAGCGCTATTTCATTCAAAGAAAGGATCCTCCTTCGTCAGTATTGGCATTATACAAATAAAGATGTAACTGAATCGCCTCGATTACTACGAATGATGGCTTCACCCACCAATTCGGCAATGGACAACACCTTGATTTTATCACAGGCGGCGGCCTCCGGCGTTTGGGCTATGGTGTCCGTAACCACAAGGCTCTTCAGATCCGATGATTGAATCCGGCTGATGGCTGTTCCGGAGAGTACCGGATGTGCGCAACAGGCATGTACCTCAACGGCTCCATTTTCGAGAAGGACCCCGACGGCTTCGGTCAGGGTGCCGGCCGTGTCCACCATGTCATCCAGTATAATGGCGGTTTTGCCCTCAACGTCGCCGATCACGGCCATGGCCTTGGCCACATTGGGTGCCGTGCGGCGTTTGTCTACGATGGCCAACGCAGCGTTCAGCCGCTTGGCGAAGGCGCGGGCACGTTCCACGCCGCCGGCGTCCGGGGAGACGACAACGATATCGTTTTGAAAGTGATTGCGAATGTACTGCAGGATGACCGGAGCGGCAAACAGGTTGTCCACGGGAATGTTGAAGAAGCCCTGTATTTGTCCGGCATGTAAATCCAAGGTAATGATCCGGTCGGCACCAGCGGTGGTAATTAGATCAGCAACGAGTTTTGCGCTGATAGGCACCCGCGGGGCCACCTTTTTATCCTGCCGGGCATAACCATAATAAGGCATGACCGCTGTAATGTGATAGGCCGAGGCGCGTTTCATGGCATCGATCAGCAGGAGCAACTCCATCAGGTGGTGGCTGACTGGGTTGCTGGTGGATTGAATGATGAAGACATCCTTGGTGCGAACGTTGTCTTCGATTTCGATCTGGATCTCGCCGTCGCTGAAGGTGGACACCTTCGCGCCGCCCAGTGGCATCTTTAGGTATTCGCAAATTTTTTTAGATAAGGTGATATTGGAATTACCAGAAAAGATCCAAAAATCATTGAGTGTCCTGCTTGCCACGTTACCGTAACCCCCTTGTTTTCACTGACTCAAAATAATGGCTGGGGCGGGAGGATTCGAACCTCCGAATGCAGGAACCAAAATCCTGTGTCTTAGCCACTTGACGACGCCCCACAATGGCAATGAGAAAGTGATGATACGGTCCGGGTGCTATCCGCGCGATAAGAGCTTGGCGACAAACACCTGTTGCTCATGAGCTTTGCCAAGGCATTTAGCCGCCTTTTCCGCAGTGGCCTTGTCGGTAAACAACCCGAATACCGTTGAACCGCTGCCTGTCATCAGAGCACCCAGCGCCCCTTTGTTCATAAGTGCCGTTTTATTGCGCTGAATCGTTTCCCACCCGATTCCAACACCTTTCTCCAGATCGTTGTGCAAGTGGTTCGGCACCTTAAACGTTTCTTTAATAAAGGGAACGTTCCTAAGGTTTTTTTTCGATTTTGTCAATGGCAAATTCAGGTTGCGGAAGACTTGAGCGGTTGAAAACCCGTATCCCGGATAAATCAGCACCGTCCAGAACGCCGGTACGGCATCGAAGGCCGACAGCCGTTCGCCCACACCCTGGGCAATGGCTGGGCGACCGTCGATGAAAAATGGCACGTCGGCGCCCACTGACAGCGCCAGGCGGTGCAGGCGCGATGCGGCAAACGGTTTGCCGTGGATCTGATTCAATCCTTTTAAGGTGGCGGCGGCGTCGCTGCTGCCGCCACCCAAGCCGGCACTGATGGGAATCTGCTTGACCAGATCGATGGCCACAGGGATTGGGGGGATATCGGTTTCAGCGGACAATGCCTGTTTGAAGGTATGCGCCGCCTTGCGTACTAAATTGGACGCATCCTGGGGCAAATCGGGATGATGATACGTAAATTGGTCGACCGGTGGACCGGTTTCGATCGTCAACCGGTCATAGAGGGCCACCGGGCACATCAACGAGTAGAGTTCGTGGTAGCCGTCCACCCGTCGGTCGATGACGTATAAAAACAGGTTGATTTTAGCCGGCGCCAGCAGTTCGACGCGTTGCGGATGGGGCGACGAGTTGATGGGGTCTAAGTTCGATGCATGCATTGCCGTGCAGCCCCCCCCGTCGGGGAACGCTTAACCTTTTTCCTTAACGTAAAGCATGCGTAGTTCATAAAGAATGTTTTTCAGTATGTTCTCCTCGTCGCTGGTCAGATTACCTTTGGTCTTTTCTTCGAGCATGGCAAGCAAATCGATGGTCTGCTTGGCCAGAGGTAGGTTTTTTGTTTTTTGGCCGGATGCCGGATCTTCCAGCAGGCCCAGTTGGACCAGGGACGAGGAGTTGATGGATAGCACAAAGGTTGAGAAATCGATTTTTGGCAAGGCGTAGCTGTGCTGGGAGTCCGCATCATCCGCCCGGCGGCCGTTCAATCCTGCTTTGTTTTCCGCGACCATTGGGAATGCTCCTTTTTTTAATGTCCTGCCATGCAATCGCCCGTTAGAATTCCAAAGGCGTAACGGCCTTGACCGTACGCAGGGCGCGCAACTCTTCAATGACCTCAGGCGGCATGGCCGTGTCGGTGCATAAGAAGATGATATTGCGCTCACCACCTTCCTCCTGGCCGACCTGCATACGGGCGATGTTGATGCTGTGTTTGCCCAAGACGGTGCCGATTTCACCGATTGAGCCTGGAATATCCAGGTTGTAGATCAAGGCCATGTGGCCCAGGGGAATCATTTCCAACCGGAAGGTGTTGATGCGAACGATGCGTGTGTCTTCCTTGCCGAAGATGGTGCCGGACACGACGTTTTCGCCTTCATGGGTCTTTACCCGGACAGTGATGAGCTGGGTGTATTCCTCATGGCCGGCGATGGTGGCTTCGGAAACCTTGATACCCCGGTCGTTTGCCAGGACATGGGCGTTGACGAAGTTGACCAGGTCGCTTACCATGGGGGCCAGCAAGCCCTTGAGCAGTGCCGTGGTGACAGGTGACAGGTCGATGCCTTTGAAATCACCATAATATTCCACCACCACTTCTTTAGGGGCACCTGCAATAAGCTGGGCCTGCAAGCAGCCCATCTGTTCGGCCAGCTTGATATAAGGACCCACCTTTTCGAGGGCTTCTCCGGTGACGGATGGTACATTGACGGCATTGACGATGGTACCGGTGGTCAGATAGGCGATAATTTGCTCTGCCACCATCACGGCCACATTGGTTTGGGCTTCTTTGGTGGAAGCGCCCAAATGAGGTGTGCAGATCACCTGGTCCAATTCCATCAATGGGATTTGACCCGGCGGTTCGGTCTCGAATACGTCCAGCGCCGCCCCGGCGACCTTGCCGGCGGTGATGGCTTCATAGAGATCGGCCTCGTTGACGATGCCGCCCCGGGCGCAGTTAATGAGCATAACCCCCGGCTTCATCTGCTCAAAGGCGTCTTTATTGATTAGGTTGGCTGTGGTTTTGAGTTTGGGAACATGGACGGTGATGTAATCCGACTGTTGGTAAAGCGTTTGCAGGCTCACCGCTTCGAATCCGTCGCTTTCGATTTTTTCAGGGGTCACAAACGGGTCGTAAACAATGACACGCATTCGCAGACCGCGTGCACGGTCGGCGGCAATGGCGCCGATTTTGCCGTATCCAATCACTCCCAGTGTTTTTTGATAGAGTTCGTGGCCGGACAGCTTCTTTTTGTCCCAGCGGCCGGTTTTAAGGGAGGCGGTGCCTGCCGGAATGTTGCGGGTCAGGGCCATCATCATGGCGATGGCATGCTCTGCCGTGGTAATCACGTTGCCGGTAGGCGTGTTCATCACAACGATGCCGCGTTTGGTGGCGGCAGGGATATCCACGTTATCCAAACCGATCCCGGCGCGACCGACAACCTTCAATTTGGGCGCCGCGTCGAGAAGCGCCTCGGTCACCTTGGTAGCGCTCCGAATACATAATGCATCGTAATCACAAATAATGGCTTGCAGATCTTCAGGTGAGAGGCCGGTTTTGACATCCACTTCAATGCCTTCAGCTTCTTGAAACATCTTTACGCCAGCCTCGCCCAAGTTGTCGCTCACAAGAATCTTCATCATCTATCCCTTAATCCGTCCTTTGGTAACCCATTTCAAAATCCCGGGCGCACCCATATACATTTTTCCCCATGATCTGAATTGAAGAAAGAAATGGCGCCATAATTGAGAAACGAAACTATTTTTTGTCGTCTTTTACCTCTTCGAAATCAGCGTCCACCACATCATCGTCCTGGCCGGCGTCGCCGGATGCTGCCTGGTCGGCACCGGCAGCACCGGCTTCCTGTGCCGGTTCGCTCTGGGCGCTTTGTTGGTAAATGGCTTCCGCCAGCTTGTGGGAAGATTGGGTCAGTTCTTCGCTGAGGCGTTGAATTTCATCCAAATTGTCGCCTTCCATGGCCTTTTTGAGTGCGGCCGAGGTCTCTTCAACCTTGGTTTTGATATCGGCATCCACCTTGTCTCCTAAATCCTTGATGGATTTTTCGGTGGAGTAGATCAGGCTGTCGGCATGGTTCCGGGCTTCCACCAGTTCTTTCTTCTTTTTGTCCTCTTCAGCGTGCAGTTCGGCGTCCTGGACAGCCTGCTCGATTTCTTCCTGACTCATGCCGCTGGAAGCCGTGATTTTGATAGATTGTTCCTTGGCCGTGGCCATATCCTTGGCCGATACATTAACGATACCGTTGGCGTCGATGTCGAAAGTCACTTCGATCTGGGGTACGCCGCGCGGGGCTGGTGGAATGCCGACGAGCTCGAAACGGCCGAGGGTTTTGTTGTTGGCGGCCATTTCACGTTCCCCTTGGAGAACGTGGATGGAAACGGCCGGTTGACTGTCGGCCGCAGTTGAGAAGGTCTGGCTTTTGCGTGTCGGGATGGTGGTGTTTTTTTCGATCAGACGGGTCATGACACCGCCCAGTGTTTCGATGCCCAAGGACAGGGGCGTGACGTCCAGCAGCAACACATCCTTGACATCGCCTTTGAGAACACCGCCTTGGATGGCGGCGCCCAGGGCCACCACTTCATCAGGATTAACGCTTTTATTGGGTTCTTTACCAAAGATCTTTTTCACGCGTTCCTGAACAGCCGGCATACGGATCATACCGCCTACCAGAATGACTTCGTTGATATCGGAGGTACTTAATCCGGCGTCCTTCAGCGCTGTGCGGCAGGGCCCTTCGAGGTTGTCCAGCAGATCGCTCACCAATGATTCCAGCTTGGCACGACCGATCTTCATGTTCAAGTGTTTGGGACCGCTGGCATCGGCGGTGACGAAGGGCAGGTTGACGTCGGTCTCCATGGAGGTGGACAGCTCCATTTTGGCTTTTTCCGCTGCTTCTTTCAATCGTTGAAGGGCCATTTTGTCCGAGCGCAGATCGATACCCTGTTCGCGTTTAAATTCGCTGGCCAGATAATCGATGATGCGCAGATCGAAGTCTTCACCGCCTAAGTGTGTATCGCCGTTGGTGGACTTGACCTCGAAAACGCCTTCGCCGATTTCCAGCACCGATACGTCGAACGTGCCACCGCCCAGATCGAAAACCACGATTTTTTCTTCACGGCGCTTGTCCAGGCCATAGGCCAGCGATGCCGCGGTCGGCTCGTTGATGATCCGCAGCACATTCAGCCCCGCAATCTTGCCGGCGTCTTTTGTGGCCTGCCGCTGACTGTCGTTAAAATACGCCGGCACGGTAATCACCGCATCGGTGATGGGCTCGCCCAGGTAGTCTTCAGAATACTTTTTGATGAAGGAGAGAATGAATGAGGAGATTTCAGCCGGGCTGTAAGGCTTATCTCTTAATTTGATACGAACATCGCCGTTTTCGGCCCGTTGGATGGAATAGGGCAGTATTTTGATGTCGTTTTGGACCTCTTTGGATTCGAACTTTCGGCCAATGAGGCGTTTTACGCCGAACACCGTGTTTTCAGGGTTGGTCACTGCCTGGCGTTTGGCGATTTGCCCCACGAGCCGCTCGCCGTTTTCCGAAACGGCAACGATGGACGGCGTGGTGCGCCCACCATCGGGGTTGGTGATCACCTTGCAGTCCTTTCCCTCCATGATTGCTACGCACGAATTGGTCGTGCCCAAATCAATCCCGATAATCTTTCCCATTTGATCTCCTCCTTAATGGTAATCTTTCGAACTTGTGCGCATGGCAGTGTTTTTTGAAGCGTCAGGGCTGAGCTTGGCCATCATCATTTTTGCCGGGTGTGGATACTGCCACCAGCGAGGGGCGCAGCAGCCGGTCGTGAATGGTGTATCCTTTTTGCAGCTCCCGTACGACTGAGTTCGGCGGCTGGCTTGTGTCGATTTCCTGCATCATCGCTTGATGGAAGTTCGGATCAAACGCATTTCCCAGCGCCTCGATAGGGGTTACCTTGTGCCGTTCCAGAATCTTTAAAGTTTCACTGAGGGTAAGATTGACCCCCTGGACCAGCGGGTCATCCGGTCCATAATTGGCGGTGGCGGAATCGATGGCACGTTCCAGATTGTCCACCACCACGAGGAATTCTTTGATCAAGCGTTCGTTGGCGTATTTAACGGTTTCTCGCATCTCGCGGGTGGTGCGTTTCTTGTAGTTTTCAAATTCTGCGGAAACTCTTAGCAGCCGGTCGTAGCTTTCAGATGCTTTCTGCTCTGCCGCCTTTTTCTGTTGGATCAATTCTTCCGCCGTAGCTTCTTTCGAATCTTCCTTTGATTTGATCCCACCATTTTTTTCCTCATCGTCAGGTTGTTCCACTGTTCCGCCAGTTTCCTTCGACACGGTTGTCGTGTCCTCGCCCTCCTGAATTTCAATTTTCTTGCTCATACCTGCCGATTTCTCCCTGGTATTTATTGCGTCCGAACCGTTGGGGCTCGTAGAACGCTGAAAATGTTAAGTAATTAGACTAAGCCCAAAAAGTGGTAAGAAAATAAGACGGTGCGGGATAATGTCAAGGCGTGAGGATATGTGCCGAAAAAGATGGTTGTGCACCCTTCTTCGAATTGGCATCAACACTTTCATCGGCGTATGACCGGGAACGAACCGCGACACAAACTGCATCACTTATCGCTGCTTCCTTCCGGACCTGACGAGGTTCGCGACCGTCTGTTGCGCAGCGTCCGGTCGTCCGATGTTAGTGCTTTCAGCATAATCCTCGGAAGGGGATTCGGTCCCGCATGAAGCGGATTTCGGGTAGAGGGCACCGCTAACTCCCCACCTAGCACAACCAAGTTTGCAATTATAGATACGGGGGGGAGGATTTGCAAGGAAATTGTAAACAAGAGGGCCTCTGACTGTATTGACTTTGGACCATTGGTCCATTAGTTTGAAAAATTAGAAAGAGACTTGAGCAAAGCAATTGTGTGAAGCCTCATGCCAACGCCACAACCTTGGGCGGCCGATCCGCTCGTTAAAATCATTACCAATACGGTGACCCAACACGCCATGATCGCCAAGGGTGACCATGTGTTGGCGGGCGTGTCCGGTGGCCCCGACTCGGTTGTACTGGTCCATATCCTTTCTGCCCTACGGGATAGTTTACATTTCACCTTGGGAGGGGCTTACCTGAATCACGGCCTGCGCCCGGCGGCCGCTCGACATGAGATTGAATTGGTATCGGCGTTGGCCCGCCGTCTGGGTTTCGAGCTTCATATCGGTGAAATCGGCCCCCTTTCCGGTGGCGGCTCCCTTGAAGAGCAACTGCGACTGCAGCGTTATTCCTTTTTCAACGGAACGGCAGCGGCGCATGGCTATACCAAGATCGCCGTGGGCCATCATGCCGACGACAATGCCGAAGCCGTGCTCATGCGTTTTTTGCGTGGCAGCGGCCTACTGGGATTGGCAGGTATTGCACCTGTGCGCGACAACATCATCAGGCCGCTGATCCACTTGCGGCGGGAGCAGGTACTGGCGTTTCTCAAGCGTTATGGGGTGGCCTGGGCCGAGGACGCCTCCAATGCAGACCAGCGTTTTGTTCGCAATCGCGTTCGTCACCACCTGCTGCCCCTGCTCAAGCAGCACTATAACCCGAACATCGTCAACACGCTCAACCGCGTGGCAGGCGTCTGCCTGGAAGAGGAGCGGCATCTCGACCTTTCCCTGCAACCCTTGTTGACTGAGGCTGTTCTTAGCGCGGAAGCGGACCGGCTCGAACTTGGGCTGGCGGCTTTCAATCGTTCGCCGCGGCCCGTGCAGCGCCGTCTTTTGCGAATGGCCCTGGACCAGTGGCAGGGCCACATCAGGCAATTGGGGGTTAAACATGTCGATGC
>JABDRH010000136.1 GCA_013041835.1 Desulfatitalea sp.
CCTGAGCCCCCTGGCAGATGCGGCTGATCCCGGCGATCCCGGGGGTGATTCGTCTAACAAAGATCCCGAACCGGACGACGACCCTGCCGGCACGGATTCCCCTCAGGACCGACAACCGCCTGATGAAACCCCTGAAGCCTCCGAACCGCCCGGGACCGATGCGCCACCATCCCCCATGGTACCGGACGAAAGCGGCGGCTGCTTCATCTCATCGCTGTTTGTGGACATCCACCCATGACCTGTTCACCGCCACAAATCGAATCCGGAAGGAACCCGGAGATCAAACGATGAAACGGATTCGGCTAATCGTATCCATCGGCTTGGCACCATTAATGTGTCTGTTGCTGTCGTTGTGCATGGGCCGATATCCTTTGACGGCGTCCGATGTCTTGCGCAGCTTGGTGCGCCCTTTATCGGGGGCCGATCTGCCCACGACCATCATCTGGGATATCCGCATGCCGCGCGCACTGCTGGGAGGTCTGGTGGGCGGCTGCCTGGCAGTCAGCGGCGCCGCTTTTCAGGGGCTTTTCCGAAACCCCCTGGTCAGTTCCGGTATCCTGGGCGTGAGCGCCGGGGCCGGATTCGGAGCCGCCCTGGCCATCCTGCTGTTCGGCAGCTTAGCCGCGGCTTACCCACTCGCGCTGTTTTTCGGCGTGTTGGCCGTGGCCTGCAGCTATCTGATCGGCCGGCTCTATCACACCACCCCGGCAATCATGCTGGTCCTGGGCGGGGTGATCGTTTCATCAATATTCGCCGCCTTGTTGTCATTTATCAAATACGTGGCCGACCCTTATGAACAGTTGCCGGCGATTGTTTTCTGGCTCATGGGCAGTCTGGCCGCGGCGCGTTTCAGCGACCTTCGCATCGCCGGCATCCCCATGGCCGCGGGCGTTTTGGGCCTGTTGCTCATGCGCTGGCAAATCAACGTACTTTCCATGGGAGATCGTGAAGCCCATGCATTGGGCCTTGCGATCAACCGGAGCAAAGCCATCGTCATCGTCTGCGCCACCATCGCCACGGCCGGCGCCGTCTGTGTCAGCGGCGTAATCGGTTGGATCGGCCTGGTCATTCCCCATATCGGACGAATGCTGGTGGGCCACGACAATCGGCTGCTTCTCCCGGTCTCACTCTCGCTGGGTGCCTGTTTTTTGATCCTGGTGGACATTCTTTGCCGAATGATCAGCAGCGCCGAAATCCCTTTGGGGATTCTGACAGCCCTGGTTGGCGGCCCTTTTTTCGTCTATCTGTTGAAGAAAACAAAAGGAGGGGGCTGGTCGTGAGTCTCGTTGATGTCCGTCAGGCAGCCTTTGCCTACGGCGCCCTGCCCGTTTTCGAAGAAATCACCTTTACTGTGAATCCAGGGGAGATATTCTGCTTGATCGGCCCCAATGGATGCGGAAAAACCACACTGCTGGATTGCCTGCTCGGCTTTCATGCGTTTACGTCCGGATCATTCCAACTTATGCAAAAAGATGGCGCCAGGATGTCGCCACGACGCAGGGCTCATGTGATGGCCTACGTACCCCAAATTCACGAACGGACTTTCCCCTACTCGGTCAGGGAAATCGTCACCATGGGACGGTCAGCCCATCTGGGATTCTTCGAATCTCCCTCCCACAAGGATCGGTCCCAAGCGGACGCGGCACTGGAGCGTATCGGCATCGGCCATCTCAGTCGCCGCCCCTACACCCAGCTCAGTGGCGGAGAAGTGCGGTTGGTGATGATTGCCCGGGCCCTGGTGCAGCAAACACCGGTTATCGTCATGGACGAACCGACAGCCCACTTGGATTTTCACTTTGAACTGGTGATCTTGGAAACCATTGCGGCTCTTGTTCGGGAAAAGCGACTGGCCATTATCATGGCCACCCACTTCCCAAACCACGCCTTGTATTTTCAAAGCCAACACCTCCAGACCACTATCGCCCTGTTTCACCATGGGCGATTTCTGTCCGTTGGCGTTCCCAATGCGGTCATCGACAAGGAACGGATAGAAACGCTGTATGGTATTCAAACGGATGTGATCACGATCACCCGGGCGGATGGGCGCACGATCCGACACATCATTCCGCTCAATACAATCAAAATACTATAGAAGAAGTATTATGATAAACCGGGATATTTGTTGTAAACACTTGATGCTAATGGCGCTTGCCATCATACTTTGCCATCCAATAGTCTTGCCTGCAGCCCAGCCCAACCCAACCATCACGGATGCATTGGGACGGGTGGTGCGGCTACCGGACCGAACCGAACGGATCGCCTGCCTGTATGCATTCAGCGGCCATGTCGTCGCCATGCTAGGCAAAGCGGATCAAATCGTAGCCGTGTCTAATGGACTCAAACGCGACATTTTATTCTGTAAAATGTTTCCTGGCGTGACGCGGGCCACCGTTCCGAAACGTCAAGGCGCCATCAATATTGAAGCTCTGATCGGCGCACGGCCCGATGTGGTCTTTGTTCAATCCCAAACCGGTCAGGACCCGGCGACGGCCGACCGGCTGGATGCCTTGGGATTGACGTGGATCGCAATCGACTTTCACACCATGGCGCAACAGCGCAACGCGATACTCATGATCGGGAAAGCGATTGGCGCACTCCGAAAAGCAAAATCGTACAATGCCTATTATACAAACTGCATCGAACGCGTTAGCCGCATGGTAGCCATGATTCCCCTTGAAAATCGCCCGAAGGTCTTCCACGCCACCGTCGAACCCAACCGCACGTCTCCCAGGCAAAGCCTTCCATCGGATTGGTTAGCGCAAAGCGGCTTGAATAACGTCATCACCATGGACCCGGATCGGCTGGCAGGTGGCAACAAGCAAGTCGGCATGGAACAAATTCTACTATGGAACCCCGGTGTCATATTAGCCAATGAACCCGGCGTGGCCAATTTTATCATGCGCGACTCACAGTGGTCAGCTGTGCGTGCGGTCCGTTGCGGCAGGGTTTACCAGATGCCC
>JABDRH010000311.1 GCA_013041835.1 Desulfatitalea sp.
GGTCACAGCCTTGGCCGAAGATTTGGACATTACCTTGTAAGCGAGGATTGACATGGATAATTCCCTTGATAAACGCACCATCCTGATTGTGGATGACATGCCCATCAACATACAGGTGCTCGCCGGCAGCCTGAAAAGTGAATACCAGATCAAGATCGCCACCAGTGGCGGCACCGCGCTCAAGATCGCCCGTTCCGAACAGCCGCCGGATTTGATTCTTTTGGATATCATGATGCCTGAAATGGATGGTTATGAAGTATTGAGACAGCTAAAAGAACGCGCCTCCACCCAAAACATTCCCGTGATATTCGTATCGGCCAAGGGCGAGGTGGAAGATGAAACCCGCGGGCTGGGCATGGGGGCGGTGGATTACATCACCAAGCCGTTTCACCAACCCATTGTTCAGGCACGGGTCAAGACGCAAATGAACCTGATCCAAAAGACCGAGATACTCGAGCAACTGGTCTCCCTGGACGGGTTGACCAGCATCCCCAATCGGCGCCGTTTCGACGATGTTTTTGAAAAAGAGTGGCGCAGGGCCAGACGCGTTAGCCACCCGCTGTCGCTCATCATGATCGACATCGATTACTTTAAAGCCTTTAATGACAAGTATGGCCATGCCGTGGGCGACGATTGCCTTAAATTCGTTGCCATGCGCCTCACCACCCTGGTCAACCGGGGCGGCGACCTGGTCGCCCGATACGGTGGAGAAGAGTTTGCCGTCGTACTGCCTGAAACGAATGCCGATAACGCGAACCTGATGTCCGAGCGTTTCCGGGAAAGCATTGAATCCCTTAAAATACCGCATCTTACATCTCCTGTGGCCGACCATGTCACTCTCAGCGCGGGGTCGGCAACGATTATTCCGACGTCCAACGAGAATCACCTGACCCTGATCAGGGCCGCCGATAAGATGCTTTACGAGGCCAAAAGCGCCGGCAGGAACCAATGCAAGTTCATTGACTTAAGTGATGACGCGGAAACGCGTGATGGGGATGAATCCGTTGAACTGCACGGGAGGGCAAATGCGGACCCGTCGTGAACATGAGGCGCAGAAGGCCGGCCAGAACACGGTTAAGCCGTCTCCCCCCGGCAATAAGCCATTGAGCCCCCCGCTTACACTGGAGGCGTGCCTTGATGTAATTTCGGAGTTTCAAACGACGCTGAGCGTCTTGATGAGAAAAAATTGTTCGCTGCAGATGGTCTTTGAAGCCGCGTTGGTGGCCCTGACGGACCTCATTGCTTTTGAAGCGGCCGGGTTTGCCATGTCTGACGGTACCTCGGAGACGCATTCGTTCTACTGCTGGACACCTACTGCCAGCCTCGATCAATTGGCAATTGAAATCAGCTATCTATACAATAAAGGCGAGTTGACGGCGCTATCGGAAACAGATGCACCCGTTTGCACACCGGCCGTCGCGGTAGGTGAGTCAATCGTTTATTGGCTGGTGCGCGCCAACAACAAGCCTTACGCAACTTTTCTGGGGCTGGTTCGCGAAGGCCGTCTCACCGAGCTGAGCAGAAAGTTTATTTCAATCCTGCTGTACATCAGTGCCGGTGTTGTAGAACGTATTGTGCTTCGACGACTGCGCATCGCCGGTGCCTGGGCGCAAGAGCGGACACCGGCAGCCACCGACGCCAAGCCTGAAAATACAAATGAAGGGCCTGGCAACGCTGAAGCCAAGGCGTATCAGCAACCATTGACTTCGAGCGGTGCCGAGCGCGTGGTCGCGGACAACCTGCCGGGACTTGATTTCGTTGCCGGACTTGCCAATGTCGGTGGGGACGCTAAAAAATTAATAAAGCTGTTGGTTCAATTCGAAAAGGCGTTTGCCGACGCCCCCATTCGACTGCGTAAAATCATAGAAACCGGTGATCTGGCCAACGGGGAGCGTCTCGTGGCCGGCCTGATCGGGGGCTCCGGCGATCTGGGCGCTACCGAGGTGCTTGCCACGGCCAAGGCCATTGAACAGGCGTTCCGGTGTTGTGACGATGACAATTTTGCCGGTCTGTTGAACCGCTTTGAAAAGGCGTTGAACATCTTGAGCAACACGATTGCCGTTCTTGGGCGGCGAACCATCGATGCGCATGCGGCGCCGCAAAACATGCCCACAGCCGATCATATGACCACCGAGAAGGCGTTGAAGGAGATCAAATCCCGTTTGACCGGCAACGAATTAATCGATGAACACCACCTGCATGCCCTAAAATCCCTAGACTGGAAAAGGCCACACCGCGACCAATTGAATCTGTTGGAAACGCATATTTCCAAATACAATTACGAGGATGCCCTGTCGGTATTGAATGAATTGGCCGATGTGCTGGGCATAGCGCCATAGGGGTGCGTAAGCTACAATTGAAAAAGGTTGGCGTGCTTTATGCTTATTCGGGCTGCAACGCAATGGCGTTTACATGCAAACTAAAGGAAGCTGCGGCTTGCACATAGTACTGACAAACATCTTGTGCTTTATGGCCTGCGTCTTTTGCCTGGCCTGCGGTCAGGATAAGGCGCCGTTTAAAATCGTTGCCAATATTTCCTTGACCGGACCGGGCTCCAGTTCGGCCGGCATTGGTGAAGCCATGCAGTTGGCGGTGGATGAGGTGAATGCCATGGGCGGCGTATCCGGCCGAAAAATCGAACTGATCGTCGAAGACAACCAAAGCTCGCCGGAGGTTGCGGTGACCCTCTTTCGGCGCGTTGAAGCCGCCCATCGCCCAGATATATACATTTCTGGACTGAGCAGTATCACCAAAACGCTCTCACCCTTGGCCGAGGCCAACCAGGTGCCGCTTATCGGCCTGATTACTTCAGCACCGGAGGTGACCCAGAACAAAAAATGGACCTTTAGATTCTACTTTACTGCCTACGATGAAGCCGAAACCGCCATGAACATCCTAGAAAAGTTGCAGATCGACCGGCTTGGGGTGATTTACCTGGATGACCCATACGGCCGTTCATGCCATTTGCTGTTGAGTGAAAAAGTCAAGGCAGCCGGAGGCGCGGTTACGGCAACCCCTTTTGTTCGGGGGCAAACCGATTTCAGTGGGCAGATCGTTCAGGTGATGGATACCCAGGCGGTCTACCTGGCCGGATACGTCAGCCATATGACGATGCTTGTTCCCCAATTGCGCACGGCCGGATACGCCGGTGAGATCATTTGCGGATCGGGCGGCGCCAGCAGCAAGGTCCGCCGGATTGCGGCGGCTGAAGGCATCTATGTCGCCGCACCGGCAATTTATAACCCCCAATATATTTACGCCCGCAGCCTCAGGGAAAAGTTTTACATGCGCTATGGACGCGAGCTTGAACATCAGGATGCCACGGGTTACGACCTCATCAAACTGTTGGCAGGCCTTTTGGACGGAAAGCCCATTGACCGGGCATCCATTAAAAAGACATTGGAGCAGGGATTCACCTATCCTAGCGCCATGGGCAACGTGACCGTTCCCGCCGGCAGTCACGAAATCAATTTCGAGTTGCTGCCCGGCCGCATCAAGAACGCCGGCATCGACTACAGGTTTTAATCGTGAGCATCCGGACCAAAATCGCAGCGGGCTATCTTCTAATCGTGCTGTTCATCATCGCCCTGGCCTTGTTCGCGGACCATGAAAGTCAGCGCTTTTTGTCCGATGCAGTCAACCGTACGTCGGTGTTGGTGGCCGAGCAGCAGATGAAGCGAATCATACACGAAATCCAAGTCCGATTAGACTATGTCGAGGCTTATTTACAAAACCAATCCTTGCTGAAGCTGTTGGCGGCTTCCAACAGCCAGTTCGAGCAGATGGAAGACAGGCAGGCCGAAATCGAGCGATTGGACCATGTGTGGCAAAGCACCAACCCGCAAGCAGATGCGATGAAGGCGGCGCTAATCGACACCGAGGCCTCCATTGCGTTGAAAAGACTGTTTCTTGGGTTTTTCTACCAGACCTATGGATTGCACTACTATAGTGAAGTGTTCATTACCAATCGTTTCGGCGCAAATGTTTGTCAAACCAATGCCACTACGGACTACTTCCAGGCGGATGAAAAGTGGTGGCTGGCAGCGGTGGCGGATCGTATCTACATCGGCGAGGTGGCACTGGATGAGAGTTCCGGGGTATACGGCATAACCATCGCGGTGCGCATCGACGGTCCGCGCAAGGCGTTCATGGGTGTGGCCAAGGCGGTGGTGCCCATCGATTCGCTGACGCGCATCGCCGAAACGGACATCCGTATGTACGAATCCAGCGAGACATTTCTGCTGACTCGCGAAGGGCGTCTGCTTTATGCTTCTAGGCCAATGCGCCTTTTCGAGGATTTGTCCGGCCGAACCGATTTCCAGCAGTTGCGTATGGACAAAAAGGGTGTTTTCCTCAGCAACGAGCACCATAGAGCACCGCAATTGATAGCTTTCGTCCATGCCCGGGCCGTCAGCAACTTTCTTTACATTCCCGACTGGATCCTCGTTTTAAGCAACAACAAACAGGCCGTTCTGGCACCCAGCGCGGTCTTGAAATACAGGATCGCTGCTGCCGGCGCAGCCGTTATCTTTATGGCCTTTGTGGCCACCGTGACGCTATCCCATCGCCTATCTTCTCCCATTCGGGAGTTGACGACGGCTGCCGGCTATGTGGCGGCGGGTGACTTGAATCGCAGGGTGGGAATCACTTCCAAAGACGAAGTCGGACAGTTGGCGGCCGCTTTTAACCAAATGATCGACAGCCTTGGCAAATCCTATCACCAGCTCGAAATGGAAGTCGCCGAGCGCCAGCGGGCGCAGAACGAATTGGGCATGAAAAACGATGAGCTCCAGCGCAGCAACCAAGAGCTGGAGCAGTTCGCCTATGTCGCTTCCCACGACCTGCAGGAACCTTTGCGCAAGGTGGGCAGTTACATGGCGTTGATCAGCGACCGCTACGGCCACGCGCTGGATGAAGATGCCAGGGAATTTATCGGCTATGCCGTGGACGGCGCCCGTCGCATGAAACAGATGATTAACGACCTGCTGACGTTCTCCCGTGTGGGGACCCAAGCCCGGCCGCTCGCGTCCACCGATGTGAATCAAGTCATCGCAACGGTTTATCGGGACCTGGAATTGTTGATCCGCGAAAATCAGGCATCCGTTACCCATGATCCCATGCCGACGATCTTGTCCGATGAGAGCCAGTTGACACAGCTTTTCCACAACTTGATCAGCAATGCCATCAAGTTTCGCAACGAAGCACCGCCCAGAATTCATATTTCAGCGGCAAAGAAGCCAGGTCAATGGGTGTTTTCCGTGCGTGACGACGGTATCGGCATCGATCCGCGTTTTCACGATCGTATTTTTCACATATTCCAGCGCTTGCACGCCAGGGACCGGTATGAAGGCACCGGCATCGGACTGGCCATCTGCAAGAAGATCGTGGAGCGTCACGGGGGCCAAATCCAGCTCGAATCCAAACCGGGCGAAGGTTCCACCTTTTCCTTCACCATAAAGATCCATGACCCACAGGAGCATGCCTAAATGCAACTTTCGACACACGCAAAGCCCATATGTATTCTTATGGTGGACGACGATCCGGCCGATGTCCGCCTGACGACCGAAGCCTTGAAGTCCAAGAAAGTCCACATGGTGATGCATACCGTATCGGACGGCATGGAAGCCATGGCCTATCTGCGCAACGAGGGTGAATATGCTCGCATGCCCCGGCCGGATCTGATTTTGTTAGACCTGAACATGCCGCGCATGGATGGTCGCGAAACCCTTGGCGCTATCAAATCCGATCCGCTGCTCAAGCGCATTCCGGTGATCATCCTGACCACCTCCGAGGGCGAAGCGGACATCTTGGGCGCGTACGACCTCAATGCCAGTTGTTATATCACCAAGCCTGTGGATTGGCACAAGTTCATCCGTGTGGTGGAGTTGATCGAAGAGTTTTGGTTCTCCATCGTTCGGTTGCCCAAGGAATAGAGGCGATGCCTGATAACGAATACATCCGAATTCTACTGGTGGAAGACGATCGCGGCGATGCCCGCTTTGTCTGTGAACAGCTCGGCAAGGGACAAGCGGACCGGTATCGAATCACGCATACCGACAGCCTCTCTTTTGCCGTGCTGCAACTCAAGGCGCAACCCTTCGATATCGTGCTGCTCGATCTTTCCCTGCCGGACAGTCACGGCATCGATACGATCGAAGAGATCCACCAGTGTGCGCCGGAGGTACCTATCATCGTCCTGTCCGGCGCCAGCGACGAGGCCACGGCCGCCGTGCAAAAAGGCGCTCAAGACTACCTGATCAAGGGCGAAGCGCCGGCCGGCGTTCTGGCGCGGGCCATCGAGTACGCCATTTACCGCAAGCAGTCGGAATTGAAATTGACCCATACCATCGAGGCCCTGCAGGAGGCCAACCAGCAGATTCTCACGCAACAAAAATCAGTCATCGAAGAGGAACGTTTGAAAGTGTTGCTGCAGATGGCCGGCGCCACTTCCCATGAGCTGAACCAGCCGATCATGACCCTGCTGGGCACCATCGAGATCATGCGCATGGAAGCGCCGGTTCCGGAAGGGTGGTCCAAACATATGGACCGGATCGAAAACGCCGGACGTCGTATCGCCGATATCGTCAAGAAGATGAGCACCATCCGCAGCGTGGACTACAAGCCCTATCCCGGCGGCCAGAGCATCATCAACCTGGATCAGATCATCCGCGTGCTGGCCGTGGAAGATACAGACGCGGATTTCGAGCAGTTTAAAGCCCATATGGCATACCAAAAGCGGATTGAGATGTCTCGTGCCGCCAGCATGGCCGAGGCAAGAAAGCAATTACAGGAGAATCAATTCGACCTCGTGTTTCTGGATTACCTCTTGCCGGACGGCAAAGGGCTGAACCTGCTCACCTGGATGGAAAAAGAAAAGGTGGAGGTGCCGGTCATCGCCATTACGGGCCACGGTGATGAAATCGTCGCCTCCCAGATGATCAAGGCCGGCGCCTTTGACTACCTGCCCAAGGCCAACATCACCCACGAAACCTTGTCACGCTGTATTTTTAATGTTCTAGAGAAGTTTCAGCTCAAACAGGAGGTGGCTCTGGCCACCCAGAAAGTGGTGCAGATGGCCACGCGTGATCCGCTCACCGGGCTGTTCAACCGCAACTTCATGAATGATACGCTCAAAACCGAATTCGAGCGCGCCAAGCGGCACGATAACGACCTGTCCTGCCTGCTGATCGATTTGGACTACTTCAAGGAGGTCAACGATACTTTCGGGCATCATTTCGGAGACTTGGTGTTGGAGCGGGTGGCCCAAAGCCTGGAGGACAATATCCGAAAAACCGATTTCGCCTTTCGCTACGGTGGTGAAGAGTTTGTCGTGTTGTTGCCCCAGACCGATATTACCGGTGCGAATAAGATCGGCGAGAAGCTAAGAGCATTGTTCGAAACGCTGAAAACCGAAGACGGGGCGTCAAAAACCACCGTCACGGTCAGTGTGGGCGTCGCATCCTTGGGTCATTCCAACTGCTCGGACGGCAAGGATCTGCTGGCATACGCCGACAAGGCGCTCTACCAGGCCAAGGCCCGGGGCAGGAACCGGGTCGAGGTGCACAGCCAGGACGTCTCCCAGGTCAACAGCGCCAAGCGGTTCAAGTATATCAAGGAGCGTCTGGAGGTTCTGGTGGAAAAGACCAAAAAGGCTTCCGTGGAGGCGTTGGAGCTCGTGGCCCGCGATATGGGCGGCATCCGATTCAAGGAACATAACCAGCGCGTGGTACAATTCATAGAGCTGCTTGGCGCCCGGATGAAATTCCAGCCAAAGGTCATCCGAACGCTGCAGCGGGCGGCCATATTCCACGACTTCACCAAAGTGCTGCTGGGTGACTTTCAGGATAAAGCGCGCCTGGACCCGAAAGAGACGCAGGGAATCAAGGACCATCCCTATACCATGACCCATCTCATGGAGCCGTTCGATTTTTTCTCCGACGAGCGTGCCGTGCTGTTGTGGCACCATGAAAATTGGGACGGCAGCGGCTATCCCGAAGGGCTCAAGGCTGATGACATACCGCTGGGCGCCCGCCTTTTGGCCGTGGTGGATGCCCTGGTGGCCATGACCTCACAACGGCCACACCGGGAAATGAGCACCGATGCCCAGGCAATGCAAGAGTTGGTGGAAAACGCCGGCATACAGTTTGATCCCGGCATCGTTCAGCGGCTGCTGGAAGTGACCATCGAAGAAAAGCTCCTGGATGTACCCGACCAAATGGTCTTGCAGGCCATCGGACAGCTCAAACGAAAAGGGTCGAAACCTCATGCCGACTGACCGCGCCATACGCATCACCGCGGCCATCGATGCGATTCCCAGTTTGCCGGCCATCGTCGCCCGCGTACTGGAGGTCACGGACAATCCCGAAAGCACCGCCGATGAGCTGCTTGAAGTGCTTGTCGCCGATCCGGCCTATACTGCCAAAATCCTCAAGTTGGCCAATTCGGCTTTTTACAGTCGGGTGCGTGAAATCGCCACGGTGAAACAAGCGGTCGTGGTTCTCGGCTACGAAGAGATCCGCAATATGGTGGTCGCTACGGCGGTCTTCAACAATTTTCAGAAAATCAAAAAGGTTCCGGGATTTGATGCCATGGGCTTTTGGCGTCATGCGTTCCTGACCGGCCTGGCGGCCCGAATGCTGGCGGTGTCTTTGAAAAAGAACACCGGGCAGTTATTCGTGGCCGGTTTGATTCATGACATCGGTAAACTGGTGATTTTGATGGCCCTGCCCGACGAGTATGCCAAAATCCTCAAGATGACCGGCAATCGGGGTTTGGAGAATCTTGACGCGGAAACCCACCTGTTGGGCGTGACTCACGCCGAGACGGGCATGCGCCTGTTCAGCCGTTGGATGTACCCGGACCTGCTGTTGCGCACCACAGGCTCACATCACCAGCCTCACTTGGCCTCTCAGAACCGTGCCGCCATACTGGTGGTGCACCTGGCCGACTACCTGGCGCACATCGCGGTAGAGACCCGCGGCGGCGGCGACATTGTCTTTCCCGAAGGATGCTTTGCTCAGGAAACCGTCTCAGCCGCCCGAACCTTCGGTATTCCCTGGAACGGTGAAGCAATCAAAATCCTGGCCGACCAGCTCAACATCCTCATGGATGATCAAGCCGGGGTGCTGGCGATGTTTCTGTCCTAAGGGTTCACGCAAAAATAAATTTACATTTTTAGGTGTTGAGGCGCTCATCCGGCAAGACACAAAAATTAAAGAATATCGAGATATTCTGTATTTTTGTAACGCAGCCGGGTGAGATGGATCGGCGCATGAAAATGTGAAGTTATTTTTGCGCGAGCCCTAAGGGCATCTATGATTATTTTTGACGATAAAGAACTGTATGCGATTAAGAATCTTGTGTTGGATGTAAAGAAACTTTTTCCTGTTGACAAAGGTAGACACTATAATCGTTAAATATCTGATACTCAGTCCTAAAATCACGATTGGGGCAACCCATTTAACCAGCTTGTTTGAATGTTTCATAAAGTATTTATAGCTACTGTGATGAAAATGACCAATGGATTGAATCGGCGCCGTGTCGCTGCTTTTCCCCACAAAATGTGTGGCTATAGCTTTTGTATAATAAACCGTTTTCCAACCAGCATCATTCATCCTTTTGCATAAATCAGCATCTTCCCAATATAAAAAATAGTCTTCGTCAAACCCTTTTATTTCTTCTATAGCTTTTCTTCGGATAAACATGCATGCGCCAGACACCCAGTCTACTTCGTATGCATGAAAACCGGTATCATTAAAACAAAAAAACTCTCTTTTAGTTATCGGATTGCCTGGAAACAACCTTGTTAACAGCGACTTTCTGCCGAACATCGTTGTACAAAGGGATGGGTACCGGCGTGCTGACCCTTGAATGCTGCCATCTTCTTCGAGTATTTTCGGCCCGATTATACCTATGGACCGATTATGCTCTAGATATTCGATGACGCAACCAATAGGTCCACCCGAAATGAAAGTGTCCGGATTCAATATGAGGACATACGGAGAAGAACATGTTTCAAGTGCAAGATTGATGGCCCTGGAATAGCCTATATTGCTTGAATTCAAAATGAGGTTGGTTCCAGGATGAAAATCTAGAATTCTTTCTGGTGCGTCAGCAGAGGCGTTATCAAAAACCACTATCTTGAAAGGGACATCTTTTGAAATGCGTTTGATGGCACTGATTGACTGAATGGCATAATCGGTGCTGTTAAAATTAACTATGATTACGTCGACAACTTTCAATATCTTATCCAATGACACATTGCTCCAAGACTCGCGCATTTTAGGCATGTACATCCATCTTAGGGTCTCGGCGCAATCGAGTTTAATTGTTTATAACGCCCAATCAATATCATCGAATTCGAATCTTGAAAACTGCACTTTAGGACAGGGGGGGTATATAATTTATATGACAGAGCCCTTGAACCGGTTTCACGGGGTTTCCAAAGGGGCCAATGACTGTACACTTGCTGGAAAGCCGGTTCATATGTATCGTTACGCTTTAAGGTGACCCACAAAGGCAAGGATTAAAATGGTAAATTCACCTATCCGGCATAGCATGGTTCAATCGCACGCCTTCGCCGAATCGCTGCGTATCGGCATTGATCTGGGCGGCACCAAAATCGAGTCTGTGCTGCTGTCACCCGATGGCCGCACGCTGCATCGGCACCGCAGGCCCACGCCCCGACAGGCGGACCCGGTTGCAGAGTATGCGGCCATTTGCGA
>JABDRH010000139.1 GCA_013041835.1 Desulfatitalea sp.
AGGTCATCGTCAACTTTCTCGACGGCGATCCCGACCGGCCCATTGTCACCGGCCGGGTCTATCACGGGTCGAACCTGCCGCCCTACGACCTGCCGGGGGAAAAAACCAAAAGCACCATCAAGTCCAACTCCACCAAGGACGGCGGGGGCAACGCCAATGAAATCCGCTTCGAGGATCTGAAGGACTCGGAAGAGTTTTACACCCGCGCGGCCAAGGACCAGAAGGACGTCATCGAAAACAACATGACCACCGAGGTCAGGAACAACCAGGTCATCGATGTGGAAAACGACCGCACCGTGACCGTGGCCTCGGGCAATGAAACGGTGACCATCGAAAACGGTCAACGCGACATATCGGTCAAGGCAAATGAAACCCATGCCAACGAGGCCGATTTCAAACACGATGTGAGCGGCGGCTACACCCTCAAGGTCAGCGGCAGCATCACCATCGAAGCCTCTGAGACGGTGACCATTAAAGGGGCCAAGGTCATTATCAATCAGTAAAAATCCGTCTGGGTAGGATGGATTTTCGAGGTGACCCATTAAATGCCGGCCATAACAGAATATCTCGATATTCTTTAATTTTTGTGCCTTGCCGGGTGATCGCCTCAACACCTAAAAGTGTCAATTTATTTTTGCGCGAACCCTTACAAATCAAACTGCGCCCGGATCTTAAACACCTTGGTGGCCGGCAGGTCGAGGATGGTGTCGACGCCGGTCTCTTCGGCGATGCGCGCCAGATTGGCCGCGATCTCTTCTCGGGAACGGGAGATGAAAGTGAACCAGACGTTGAAGGCATTATCGCGCTGGTAGTTGTGGGTGACGCCAGGATAGCGGTTGACCACCCGGGTGAAATGGTCGATTTTTTCTTCGGGCACGCGTGCGGCGCACAGTGTGCTGACAAAGCCCACTTTGCCGGGCACAAAGTTGGCGCCGATGCGGCGGATGATGCCCTCTTTTTTGAGACGGGAAATCCGTTCCATTACCTGGGCCTCGTCCAGGCCCAACTCATCGGCAATCACGGCAAAGGGACGCGGTTCAATGGGAAAATTGGACTGAATGCGGTTGAGTATGACTTTGTCCGTGTCGTCCATCGGCAAGGTGATTTGCTCCTTTATCGCTTACGCTTTTTGCGCCAGGGACACCACATTGCATTTGCGGGACCGTGGATCATCGAATTCACAGAAAAAAGGGTGAGTGCATCACAACACTCCAAAAAAAAGGGGCCCTGCCAGTACCGCAGGGCCCCTCCTTGAAATCTGATGTCGGATTGGATTAGACGCAGCCGGTCGGTTTGGGCAGCCCCGCCATTTTGCATGCGCCCTTGCCCGGTCCGGAAGGGAACAGCTCGTAAATGTGTTTCAGTTTGAAACCCGTAACTTTGGAAAGAACGCGCACCATGGGGGCGATTCCGTTCTTTTCATAGTACTCGCGGAGCACATCGATCACTTTCTGATGCTCTTCGTTCAGCTCATCGATACCCTCCTGCTGCTTGACATACTGAACCCATTCCTGGGCCCAATTCTTGTAATCATCGATGAACCCATCTTCGTCCACGCTAAACGATTTTCCACCAAATTCAACGGTCGGCATTTAAACTCCTCCTTTGCCATGTATTTTATGGTTCCTGGCTGGGCAGCCTTTGCTATTCATAATTGTCAAAGGTTTTCCTAATATCGAATAGGTACTGGGTTGTCAACACGAAATCAATGCGACCTTAAAGGCTCGGGTACCCGTTCCAATCCATTGAGATGGGTTTCTAATATTCACGGGGCGTTTGATTCACCTCGGCCAGTGTGAATACCGGGCCGTCTTTGCAGACCAGTTCCCGGCCGATACCGCAGCGGCCGCACATGCCGATGCCGCATTTCATGCGGTTTTCCAGCGATAAAATAATATGATCGTGATCATAGCCCAGTGTTTCAAGCACCGGTTGGGTAAACTTGATCATGATGGGCGGTCCACACACGATGGCGTAACTGTCGGCATCGCCCTGGGGCGCCTTTTGTTCGGTGATCGGCGGCACGAAGCCGACGTTATATTTCCAGTCCGGATCATCGGTGCCGTCCACGGTGATATGCACGTTGATGTCGTCACGCTTTTCCCATTCGATGAGTTCGTCCTTGTAGAGCAGCATGCCGGGCGTACGTGCGCCGTAAACCACGGTGATGTCCTTAAATTTAGATCGATTGGCCGGATCGAGCATGTAGATGATGGACGAGCGCAGCGTGGTAAAGGCGAAACCGCCGCCCACGATGAGCACGTTCTTGCCTTCGAGCATTTCCCAGGGATACCAGTTGCCCAGGGGGCCGCGAACCCCCATGATGTCGCCCACCTTCATGTTGTGCAGGTGCGTGGTGACCACGCCGGCCTTGTTGACGGTAAATTTGATGAAGCCTTTTTCCACCGGGGACGAAGCGATGCCGATGGGGATTTCCCCAACACCGGCAATGGACAGCTCGGCAAACTGGCCGGCTTTATAGGCGAAACGCGCTTCGTCATCCGGATCGAGGAAGACGAATTTAAAGGTTTTCAGGCTGCGATCTTCGCTCTCCACGATAATATCATCGATGCGAACCGGATAGGGCAGATATGGGTTTTCCACGAGTTCCTCCGTTGACAGGATGTAGCTGGGCGCTGTTGTCGGACTAAAGTTGGGATGTGCCTCTAGACCGCACACTTGGCGGCGTCACCCACGTTGTTCATCAATGCGCTGACCTTGCGAATGTCGATATTGACCGGGCACTGGCGCACACAGCGGCCGCAGCCGACGCACATGATCCCTGCGTTGTATTTGTCCACGAAATATTTCAACTTGTGCATGAAGCGCTGCCGCGTGCGTTTCACCTTGGTATCCCGGGGGTTATGGCCGGTGGTGTGCATGGTGAAAAGGGGAAACATGCAGCTATCCCAGTTGCGCATGCGCACCCCCTTGTTGCCTTGCGCTTCATCCTGGATATCGAAACACCAGCAGGTGGGGCAAGAGAACGTACAGGTGCCGCAGTTGATGCAGGCAAAGGCGATATCTTCCCAGATATCGGCGTTGTAAAGCGCCATGGGGTCGGCCGCGGCGAGGCTGTCGGTGACGATGGCCGTCGTGATCGCGGCTTCGGCGGCCGTTTTGGCTTTTTCGACAGCCGCGTCGCCGTCCGCACTCTGGTTGAACCCCGCGGCGGTCATCAGTTTCTCCCCTTTGTCGGTGAGCACTTTGGCCAGAAAGTGGTCGTGCTGATCCACCAGCAGGACATCGAGCCCCTCTTCATGGAATGGACCGCTGCCGGTAGTGGTGCAAAAACAGGTGCCGCCGGGTGCATCGCAGGCCAGGCCCACAAAGGTGCTGGCGTTGTAAAGGTTGAGCCAGTAGGGATCTTTGAATGCATCGGTGTCGAAATTCATCTTCACCAGGGTCAGCGCCTTGGCATCGCAAGGACGGATGCCGATCACGGCGCGGGGCGAATAGTCCTTGTCCACCTCCCTGGCAATGTGACCTTCGGGGTCGTTGCCGTCCAGGGAATAGGCCAGCAGGGTCTCGGATTGGGGGAAGACCAGGTTTTTGGGCGACAATCGCGTGTTCTGAAAAGCAAGATCGGGCGCTTGGCCGGCGGCCAGTTCCTGGAAGCCGTGGGACGTCTTGTCCTTGACCGGCCCGAAGAGCCGGTAGCCGCCGCGTAGTTTGTCCAGGCCCGCGGCCAGATCGCTTTTTTCGATTTTGATGACCTTCATAGTTGCCTTCTCGTCCGTTTTATTTGATGAAATCTTCGGGGTCGTTGGCCTTGTAAACGTCCAGGGCCGGACGCGCATCGGGGGACAGGCCGGCTTCCCAACCGTAGAGGTCCAGACAGTCCTTGTTCAGCTTTTTGGTCAGCAGGCGCATATTGATGCCCACCGGACAGGCCCGTTCACACGCGCCGCAATCGGTGCAACGGCCGGCGCAGTGGTAGGCGCGCAGGAAATGAAACGTGCGTACATCCATGGGGTCCTGGCTTTTGCCCACCCACTGGGGCTTGGACTCATCCACGAAACAGGTGGGGCAGTAACACAACGGGCACGCATTGCGGCAGGCGTAGCAGCGGATGCACGGCGCGAGCAGCTCATCGAAAAAGCGCCAGCGCGCGTCGGGCGTCATGGCCTCGATGGCGGCCACGTCGGCATACTGATCCACACCGTTTTGCTCGGGCACCGGGTCGGCCACCATCTCATCGTGGATCACCGGGTTGCGGTGCACGCAAACGGCGCAGTTCTGTTGCAGCACATCCATCTTGGCAAAGGTCTGTTCACCGTTTCGGGTCGCAACGGTCACGGCGTCATCGGTTTCGCTCACCGATTGGATATCGCCTTCCACCATTGCGTTGATCTTGCGTCTGTCGATCATGCCCAGACAGGGGACGCCGATGATCACGAGTTGCTCGCGCTGGATTTTATTCTCCGTAATGTGGGTAACGATATTGCGCGAGTCGCACCCCTTGGCCACGATGCCGATCTTTTCCTTGCGGTTGGTCAGGTAGTGGGTCAGGTTGATCCCGCAGTTGCTGTCCCACACCAGTTGATTCACCGCTTCGGGTTGGGTGATAACGCACGGCTCGTTCATCAGGGGCATGGAGCCCTTGCGAAAGCCGATGACCATCTCCACCCGGCACTCCTTGAGCAGTCGCTGAGCAATCTGCTGGATATTCTCTGTGTATGTCGACATGATTAGGCTACCTTGGCTTCTTTCTTCACAAAGCGTTCATTGGGGCCCAAGGCTTTGACCTTGGCCGTGATTTCACGAACCACGGAGACGAACTTGGTGGATTCGGCCGAGGAGATCCACGAAAAGTGCAGACGGTCCGGTTCGATCCCCATATGTTCCAACAAGTTTTTCATCAAGACGAATTTCCGGCGCGCGTGGTAATTACCTTCCAGGTAATGGCATTCGCCGGGATGTCACCCGGAAACCCACACGGCGTCGGCCCCTTCGCGCAGAGCGGCGAGGGCGAACTTGGGGCTCATGCGCCCGGTGCAGGGGATGCGCACCACCCGGATGCTGGGCGGATACTCCATGCGGCTGACACCGGCCAGGTCGGCGGCCCCATAGCTGCACCAGTTGCACAGAAAACTTACGATTTTCGGTTCCCAATCACTCATTGTATCGACTCCGTTGCAGTATGTTGATGAATAGGCTCTACCCGACGACGGGTTACTCCCAGTTGGCCGCCGAAATCTGAGCAAAGATCTGGTCGTTGTCAAAGCCTTTCAGGTGGATGGCGCCCGAGCGGCACGAGGCGACGCACAGGCCGCAGCCTTTGCACAAAACGGCGTTGATCTGCGCCTTGCCGGCATGCATGCGGGC
The DNA here is from genome assembly GCA_013041835.1 of Desulfatitalea sp. Classification (GTDB taxonomy): domain Bacteria; phylum Desulfobacterota; class Desulfobacteria; order Desulfobacterales; family Desulfosarcinaceae; genus Desulfatitalea. The sequence goes on from JABDRH010000139.1 coordinate 5,329, forward strand.
GTCCGCTTCAATGAACGATGGCGCCGAGTAGGGGCACACCGACACGCAAACACCACAACTGGCGCACATCATCGGGTCCACCTGGGCCACATTGCCGCTGGTGTGAATCTTTCCCCGGGCCAGCAGGGTCACGGCGCGACTGGCCGCGGCCCGTCCCTGAACAATCGCTTCATCAATGGGTTTGGGGTAATGTGCCAGACCGCAAAGAAACACACCGTCGGTGGCGAATTCCGAGGGGCCCAACTTGGCGTGCTTTTCCACGAAGAAGCCGTCTTCATTCAAGGGCACCTTGAAAAACTGGGCCAAGGTTTCGTCCTTGTTGGGCAATACCGCCGTGGCCAAAGAGAGCAAGTCGGCCTCGATGGTCATGGGCATGCCGAGGACGTGGTCCGTCACCGTCACCTGGATCTTGCCGTCGGCCAGGGCCACTTGCGGCTTATGTTCCAAATCGTAGCGCACAAAGATGACGCCCTTTTCCCGGGCCTCTTTATAAAGGTATTCGCGTTCTCCATAGGTCCGGATATCCCGGTAGAGAATAAAGATGTTCATGTCCGGGTTGCGCTTTTTCAGCTCCAGGGCATTGTCGATGCTGTGGGTGCAACACACCCGGGAGCAGTAGGGCCGCTGGGGTTCACGGGAGCCGACGCACTGGATAAAGACGGCGGCCTGGGCTTCGGATAGCGCCGGGTCGTTCGCCGCTTTCAACCGTTGGTCCATTTCCAGGCTGGTCATGATGCGCGGGTCCTGGCCGTAGTTGTATTCTTCGGGCTGCAGCGGCGTGCCGCCGGTAGCCAGCACGGCGATGCCGTGCGCCACTGCCTGGGTGTCGCCATCGGTCGACAGGGTCGATGTGAAATTGCCGACAAAGCCGTCCACGGCGCTCAATTGGGTGTTCAGGTGGATGTGGATCTGCTCGTTGTGATCCACATCGTCAATGAGTTCGGCCAGTTTGTCGGCCACCAGGTCGCCGCTGACGGTTTTATAGATGTTGTGGGCCTGGCCGCCCAGCCGGTCGCTGCGCTCGACGATATGGGTTTCATACCCCTGGCGAGCCAGGGTGCGAGCGGCCGTCATGCCGGCGATGCCGCCGCCGATGACCAGGGCGGTCGGATTGATATCCAGCTCGGCCTCCTGCAGCGGCTGCATCAGGCGCACCTTGTTGACCGCCATGCGCACCAGGTCCTTGGCCTTCCGGGTGGCCAGGTCGGGGTTGTTCTTGTGCACCCACGAGTCATGGTTGCGGATGTTGGCCATTTCAAACAGGTATTTGTTGAGCCCGGCGGCGGTGAGGGTCTCCTGGAAAAGAGGCTCATGGGTCTTGGGCGTGCAGGCGGCCACCACCACGCGGTTGAGTTTTTTCTGCTGGATGATCTGGGCCATCTGATCCTGAGTGTCCTGGGCGCAGGAGTACAGACTGTCGGTAGCGTATTCCACATAGGGCAGCGTGGCGGCGTATTGGGCCACCGAAGGCACATCCACCACGCCGGCGATGTTGATGCCGCAACGGCAGACGAACACGCCGATGCGCGGTCGTTCGCCGATTACATTGGTCTCGGGCACCACTTCGGCCTGCTTGGTGGCGGTGTTGCGGCCGGCGGCCAGGATCTCCCCCGCGGCCGCGGCCGCGGCGCTGGCGTCCACCACGGACTGGGGAATGTCCTTGGGGCCCTGAAAGGCGCCGCACACATAGATGCCCGGTTTGCTAGTGGCCACCGGCTCGAAACTGCTGGTCTTGCAGAAGTTGCCCTCGGTGAGTGCAATGCCCAGCTTGTTGGCCAATTCGACGGTTTCCGGCGGGGTCTCAAGACCGATGGACAGCACGATCATGTCGAACTGCTCTTCGGCCAGGCTGCCGTCGTCATTGACGTAGCGCACCGACAGTTCGTCGCTGCCGCGCACCGGGTCGATGGTGTGCACCCGGCTGCGCACGAAGCGCACCCCCTTATCCTGGGCATTGTTATAGAAACGCTCGAACTCCTTGCCGTGGGTGCGCATGTCCATATAGAAAATGGCGCACTCCAAATCATCACCGGCATGCTCCTTGGCAATCACGGCCTCCTTGATGGCGTACATGCAGCATACCGATGAGCAGTAGCTGTTATCGCAACGGTTCTGGTCCCGGGAACCCACGCATTGGAACCAGGCGATCTTTTTGGGCGCCTTGTGATCCGAGAGGCGCACCAGGTGGCCGCTGGTGGGGCCCGAAGCCGAAAGCAGACGCTCCATCTCCATGGAAGTGATCACATTGGGGTGGTTGGCATAGGCATAACTATCAAACTTGGTAGGATCGAACGGCTCAAAACCGGGGGCCAGGATGATGGCGCCCACGTCCAGTTCAACGATTTCGTCTTCCATCTTGTGGTCGATGGCGTTGACCCCACAAAATTCAGTGCACACCTGACAGCCGCCGGTCTTGAAATGGACGCACACGTCGCGGTCGATGGCCGGCGTGTTGGGCACGGCCTGGGCATAGGGCACGTAGACCGGTTTGCGCCCTTTCAATCCCATGTCGTATTCGGATCGGATTGTTTCGACCTTCGCCTTGGCCGTCACGTGCGTTTTGATCTTTTCCAGTGAAATGTGTCCCGTCGGGCACACCGACGCACAGGCGCCACAAGCGATGCAGGCGTCGGTCTGAAGGTGAAAGGGCGTATCCACTTCAAGCGACAAACCCCGTCCGGTAAGGGTAATGGCGTTGTTGCCCATCTTTTCGCACATGCGGGTGCACAGGCCACAGAGGATACAAGTATCATTTTCGGTCTTAAAGCGCGGTTCGTCAATGCCGTACGCCTTGGCCAGTTGCTGCAGCGCCGGAACCTCCGGACAGCGTGCCAGCAGCAGTTCGATGATCAGCTTGCGCCCCTTGATCACTTCTTCGGAATCGGTGGTCACCGCCATGCCTTCCCAGATGGGATAGTTGCAGGCGGTGACGAAACGGGTGCGGCGACCGTCGAACAGCGCCACGGTGCACACGCGGCACATGCCCGCCGGGTCCAGGGCCTTGTGGTGACACATGGTGGGAATCTCAATGCCGTATTTCTCCGCCACCTGGAGAATGAATTGGCCCTCTTCGCCTTGAACGGTCTGACCATTGATCTTAAAGGTAACCATGATCTCCTAGTCCTTTACAAATTAACGGATTTGAATGGCGTCGAACTTACAGCCATCATAGCAAATGCCGCACTTGATGCAGTTTTCCTGAATGATGGCGTGGGGCGCCTTCTTCTTGCCCGTCACCGCCTCCTGGGGGCATTTCTTGTAGCACAGTGTGCAGCCGGTGCATTTTTCAGCATCGATTTCATAGTGGAACAGCGGCTTGCACACGCCGGCGGGGCACTTGTGGTGTTTGATGTGGGCTTCGTACTCCTCCCGGAAGTAAAGGATGGTGGTGAGCACCGGGTTGGGCGCCGAAGTGCCCAGGCCGCACAGGGAAAACTTTTGGATCATGCTGCCCAACTCTTCCAGCAGCGCCACGTCGCCCTCGCGGCCCTGGCCGTCGCAGATACCTTCCAGGATCACGAGCATCTGCTTGAGGCCTTCACGGCAGGGGTTGCACTGGCCGCAAGACTCGTCCACCAGGAATTTGACGAAGTAGCGGGCCAGGTCCACCATGCAGGTATTCTGGTCCATGACGATCATGCCGCCCGAACCCATGATGGAGCCCACCTTGGTCAGTTCATCGAAATCCACGGGCAGGTCAAGAAAGCGTTCGGGGATGCAACCGCCCGAAGGACCACCGGTCTGCACCGCCTTGAACTGCTTGCCCTTGCGGATGCCGCCGCCAATATCGAAGACAATCTGGCGTAAAGTGGTGCCCATGGGCACCTCCACCAGGCCGGTGTTGACCACCTTGCCCACCAGCGAAAAAATCTTGGTGCCTTTGCTGAACTCGGTGCCGATGCTTTGATACCAGTCGGCGCCCTTGTTGATGATCAGGGGTACATTGGCATAGGTTTCCACGTTGTTCAGGTTGGTGGGTCCGTCACGGAAACCTTTTTCCACGGTGTGGACATACTTGGCTCGCGGGCGACCGGGGTTACCTTCCAAAGAGGCCATCAGGGCCGTTGATTCACCACACACGAAGGCGCCGCCGCCGCGGCTGATCTTGATGTCGAAATCCATGCCGCTGCCCAGAATATTTTCACCCAGCAGGCCAACCTCCCGGGCGCGGTCCAAAGCGATGGTCAGGTTGGCCACGGCCAAGGGGTATTCATGGCGCACGTAGACATACCCCTCTTTGCCGCCGATGGCTCGCGCGGCGATGAGCATGCCTTCGATGACACTGTGGGGATTGCCTTCGAGCAAGCTTCGATCCATGTAAGCACCCGGGTCACCCTCGTCCGCATTGCAGATAATATAGCGATCGCCATGATGCTTGGCGCAAGTGGCCCACTTGATGCCGGCAGGGAAACCGCCACCGCCGCGGCCTCGCAGATTGGCCCGCTTCACCTCATCGATGATCTTGGCCGGCTGCATGTCGAAAAGCGCCTTTTCCAAAGCCTTATAGCCACCCACCGCCAGGTAATGATCGATATTGGTGGGATCGATCAGGGGGTTGACCCCGAGAATCTCGCGCTGCTGCAACTTATAAAAGGGGATCTCTTCATCCTTGGCGTATTTCTTTTTTTTATTCGCTGGATCCTTGAAGAGAATCTTGTCCACCAACTCACCGTTTTTCAGCGTTTTCTGAACGATGTCGGGAATATGTTCCACCTTCACCTGGCAATAGAAGGTGCCCTCGGGATGGATCACCATGATGGGGCCCTTTTCGCAGAAGCCGTGGCAGCCGGTAAGGCGCACTTCATATTCATCTGCCAGTCCGTTTTGGTGGAGCTCTTCCGTAAGCACCTGTTGGACGTTTGCGGTCCCATAAGCGCCGCATCCGGACCCGGAGCAAAGCGAAATCAGTTTGTTGCCGGCCGCCTTTTCGGTGTCCAGGTCTGTTCGGTAGGACTGCAAGGCTTCTCGATTCGCAAAAGTAACCATGGTTGAAGATAACCTCCGATCACCGCAG
>JABDRH010000141.1 GCA_013041835.1 Desulfatitalea sp.
GAATGGTGATAGGTGCCGGGCGCTTCGATCATGAGCCGCCGCAGAATGGGGCGGTCCAGGTTGGCTAGCTCAAGCAGCGTGATGTCGGTGCTGTAGGAAAAGGTCATCTCCACCAACGGCGCTATGCCCAAAGTGATGATGCCGCTGAGAATTCCGCCCAGAAAGGCCAGTGCGCTGCTCCAGACAAGAGCCGTGCCGTGCGGTTCGGCTGTATAAAAACCGATGGCCGAGGCCAAAACGGCGTTGAGCACCGCCACCTTGGTACCGGCTAAAATAATGACCTTGCGTTCGCGGCAGTGCTGGGTCCAAAAGGCGGACATGATGCTGCCGACCAAAAAATAAAGCATGACTTCCAGCCGGCCGCCGGTGAGCAATGCGGCGCATGTGGCCGCCAGCAGGCCGAAGGGCAGCGCCAGGTCGAAACCCAGCACCAGGCAGATCAACATGGCCCCGGTGGCCACCGGGGCAGCGAAGATGAACGCATCCGGGGGGATCACAAAAGAGGCGTTCGGAATCTGCGCCGCGGAAAGCGTCATGCTGATCTTGGTGATGACCCAGACCAAAAACAGTACCAGGCACAGAAAGAACAGGTTCTTGTTGGTATTTAAGTGGTGAAAGCGCGGATTGAAAAAAAAGAGCGTGTACATCACCACCATAAGGATGAACAACATAACGGCGGTGCCGAGATTGATGGTGGATATGTCTTGATGCGTCTCTTGGCGCCGTAATTCATCAAGTTTGAGCAGTTGCACTTTGGATACGCGTTCGCCTTCCCGCAACAGCATCTCTCCGGCCTTGATTTGGTACATGACCGGCTTGATGTCAGATAGGGCTTGTTGTTTACGGGATTCCGTTTCGGCCCGGTTGAAGGTGATATTGGGTTGCAACAGTTGCTGGCTGAAATCGACGATGAGGTTGATGATATTGTAATTCAGGCTCTCGACAATGGGTTCGGCCACGATGCGCACCATGGTCTTGGCCTGATCGGGACCGTAATACTGGCGCAGCGCGTATGTGGTACGTTCGGTATGATTTTCCACATTGCGCAGGGTGATCCCTTTTTCGGCTTCCTTGAGCAGGACCTCCTTATTGGCCACCACCCCATTGGTCATGATGGTGATGACGATTTTTTTGATGGTTTCCGCAATGGCTGGTGAAAACTGTTCATTGCTCAGCAGTTTGAATGCGCCCCGGCTCACCTCGATGCCCAGCAGCGCCTCAAATTCCGCCTTGCGGGCCAGCAGGGCGCTCTCGATTTCGTTGACGGCAACTTGTGAGGACGGAGGATCATCGGGCTGGGGGGCGCCATGGGGGAGGTGGGCTTGCAGTTTGGCGGCCAGGTCACTCATGCGTTTGAAAGCGCTAAGTGTTTTTTCAACGATCTGCTGCGTCAAACGCGGGTCAAAATCGTAGACCGTCAATACCTGTTCGACCGCCTGATCCCGGCTGGCTGCGGTGGCCGCCTGATCCTCGATAAAAAAATCCTGGGTGGCCTTGATGTCGTTTTCGGCAATATCGCCGATGTCATAGTGGTGGTGTTCGATGATTAGGTTCGGATAGAGCAGCACCAGAAAGAGCCCCACCACCAATGCCGCCAGAATCCATCTGAGCTGCTTTTGAAGCACATTGATCCGTATGTGTTTGGATTTTCCGGTGTCGGCGCTCATGGGTTCAACCTATTTGCCGGTTTCGCCGTTGGTGCCGTGGGCTTTTTCGGCCATGCGTTTTGAAGCAACGTTGTCATAAGCCATGATGATATCCTGAACCAGTCTATGCCGCACCACATCGTGTTGAGTGAAATAGACCATCTGAATGCCTTCAATATCGGCCAAAATCTCCTTGGCTTCAATCAAACCCGACGTTTTTTGGGGCGGCAAGTCGATCTGGGTGATATCGCCCGTGATGACCGCTTTGGAGCTGAAGCCGATACGCGTCAGAAACATTTTCATCTGCTCGGAAGTGGTGTTCTGGGCTTCGTCCAGGATAATAAAGGAATCGTTGAGGGTCCGGCCACGCATGAAGGCGATGGGCGCCACTTCGATGACGCCTTGTTGCATCAGGCTGGTGGCCTTTTCAAAACGCATCATATCATGCAGGGCATCGTACAGCGGCCGCAGGTAAGGGTCCACCTTGTCCGCCAGATCGCCTGGTAAAAAGCCAAGCGTTTCGCCGGCTTCAACAGCGGGGCGCGTGAGGATGATGCGGCTGACCGTGCCTTTGGTCAACGCCGATACGGCCATGGCCATGGCCAGATAGGTCTTGCCGGTGCCTGCCGGGCCGATGCCGAAGACGATGTCATGCCGGCGCATGGCATCGATATACGCCTTTTGGGCCCGGCTCTTGGGCGTGATGGATATCTTTTTGGCGGTAATGTAGACCGTATCGAGAAAAATATCCTTGAGCTTGGCATGATCGTCGGCGCTGAGCAGGCGGATGGCGTAGTCGATATCGGATTCGTAGACCGGATAGCGCGCTTTGATCAGTCCATACAACTGGGTCAGCACGTTTTGCGCCAACTGGACGGCGAATTCATCGCCCTGCAGATGCACCGTGTTGCCCCGGGCCTGGATCTGAACGCCAAGGGATGTGGCGATGCGATTCAGGTGAGCGTTGTGCTCCCCGAAAAGATGGCGGGACAATTCCACATCGGTGAAGGTGATTTTGGCTTGATGGGTATCGGTGATCATCATCGCCGTTGCCGGCGCACTCCTTTGCAAATCGATAAGCATGGCGGCTTTTTCCGGTTCCAACACCGGGAAAGCCGCTTCCCGGCAGGATCAATCATAAAAAGGTATAAGACTTTGCAGGCGAATGCAAACGCCAAATCAATGCCACGGCGATTCACCGAGAATCGCTGCGATGGCTGCATTCTCCTTGACGCGTTAGGCGGGCTTTGTTAGCTTCGGCACGTCTTCGATTCCGCCGGAGTTTGGCCGGTGGGGTGGCGGAGAATCTTAATAACGCCGCTTGGGCGGACTTATAGGAAATGGCGTGAATCTTCTTGACTATGTATTGGCGTTGATTCTGGGCTATTGCCTGGTGCGCGGCGTTTTCCGGGGAATGGTCAAGGAGCTTTCCGCCATTGTGGGCGTTTTGGGCGGATTCTATGCGGCCTACAGCTACTACCCCCGACTGGCAAAACCCATTTCAAGGTGGATCGCCGGCGGGGGCTACGAGAACATCATCGCTTTTTTGATCATTTTCACAGGCATCTACCTGGCCGTCAGCATTCTGGGGGTCATCCTCAAATATCTCATGAACATCGCTTTTCTGGGCTGGACCGATCGGTTCTGCGGGGCGCTTTTCGGCGCATGCAAAGGGCTGCTCATTGTCGCGGTGATATCGGCCATGTTGACGACGTTTCTGGCAAAAAATGCTGCCGTATTGAGCGAATCCCTCCTCGTGCGGCGCACCATGGTGGTCAGTGAATCCCTGGTGCATGTGGCCTCGGCGAATATGAAATCGCTCTTTGAATCCCACTTAAAGGAACTAAAGAAAACGTGGCGCACTCAAACCAAGTGATCCCTGCTCCCACCTTTGATGCGATCATGGCGCTGATTGCCACCCTTCGCGGCAAAAAGGGTTGCCCCTGGGATCGAAAACAGACGCCGTCGTCCATGAGCGTCTACCTGGTCGAGGAGACCTTCGAGTTGGTGGAGG
>JABDRH010000145.1 GCA_013041835.1 Desulfatitalea sp.
CAACAGCCCCTTCTTCATCAACCATCATTTGCAGCCATGGCTTTCAAATAGCGAGCGCACCCGGCGTGCCGGCGTCAGTGCGTTTGGTTTCGGCGGCAGCAATTTCCATGCGGTGCTGGAAGAGCACGACGCCCTCAAATCGGAGCCTGCCTGGGACGGCAGCGTTCAAATCGCGGCCTTTTCCGGCGAGGATCGCACACAGGTGGCCCGGCAACTCGAAGCCTTCAGCCAGGCCGCGGCAGATGCATCCACGGCCGTCGATCTGGCCCTGGCGGCGGCGCACAGCCGGAATGTCTTTCGCGTCGATCACGCCTGGCGCCTGGCGCTGGTGTTGACGCCGGCCGATGACCTGCCGGCGGCGCGCCGGCAGTGCGAACGCGCCGCCGAGTGCCTGGCAGGTGAAACGGCTGCAGTTACTACCGATCCGCCTATCTTTATCGGTCACGGCACACCCGCCGGTGGCCTGGCGTTTCTGTTTCCCGGCCAGGGCAGCCAATACGTAGGCATGGGCCGTGATCTGATTTGCTGTTTTCCCGGCAGCCTGGCGGCTTTCGAAGCGGCGGCGCACCACTTTGACGCGCCCTTGCCGCTGAGCGACTATCTGTATCCCCGCATGCGCGGGGATTCGGCCGACCACGACGTTCGCCTGCGAGCCACCGACATCGCCCAGCCGGCCATCGGCGCGGTTTCTACGGCCATGCTGGAAGCCCTGACCTATTTCGGCGTTGTGCCCAATGCGGTCTGCGGACACAGTTTCGGCGAGTTGACGGCACTGCATGCGGCGGGCTGCATATCCAGGGAGGCGTTGTGGCAATTGTCTCAGATTCGCGGACGGTTGATGGCCGCAACCGGTGCGAATGGCCGCGACCCCGGCGCCATGCTGGCCGTGCAGGCACCTCTGGAAGAACTGGCAGCCGTTTTGGAAAGCCGTTGCCCTGAAGTGGTTTTGGCCAATCGCAACAGCCCTCGACAAGCCGTGCTTTCCGGGCCTACGGACGCGATTGGGGCGGCTGAAGTGGTATGCCGCGAAAAGTCCTGGAATAGCATGCGCCTGCCCGTGGCGGCCGCGTTCCACAGCCCGTTGGTGGCCGACGCCCGCGAGCCGCTCGTTCAGGCGTTGGCGCAGATCGATTGGCAACCGGGAACGCTTCCAGTTCTGAGCAATACCACCGGCACGGCCTATCCTTCAGATCCGGCGGCGGCCATGGCGCTATGGGCCGGCCAACTTGCCCGGCCGGTGGATTTTGTGGCAAACCTCAAGCAGCTTTACACCGACGGTATCCGCACCTTTGTTGAAGTGGGACCCAAAGCGGTACTGAGCCGTTTTGTGCACGATACCCTGGGCCCAACGAATTCAGCCGCGCTGGCCGTGGATCGTTCGGCCGGACGCCGAGCCGGCATCGCCGACCTGGCATGTCTGCTGGCCGAACTGGTGGCTTTGGGCCATCGTGTTCACCTTGAACGATGGGAAACACCGGTTTTTCAGCCTCGCATGCCCCGGATGCGCATTCCCCTGTCCGGCGCCAACTATCGCAGCAGCCGGTTACCAAAAACCGCTTTGACGGACCAGGTGCCGCTCCGAACCGCCGACGTTTCGACCGCCAGCCGACAGGCTGCGGCTATTGTTCCGCCGACGGCGCAACCCTCTGAGTCATTGCCGCTGTCTCCTGCTGCTGCGATGACCACCGGCATTAAACCACCCGGCCCGACCGGCCAAGGAAAAAACTCGGATATGAACACGCCAAAACCACCATCCCAGGTGGATCATGCGCTTGCCGCCGTGCAGCAGGGACTGAGCGCCTTTCAAGCCTTGCAGACCCAGACCACGCAGGCCCACCAAAAATACCTGGATACCCAGGCCGAAGCCCATCGCACGTTGCGGCAAATGCTCCAAAGCACACAGCAAATGACCTCCGTCCTGCTGGGTCAAGACCCGCCCGCCCCGGCGCCCACAGCGCAATCCTCAACCGATCCGGAGTCGTACAAGGCAATGGCGCCGCTGCCATCCGCCACACCTTTTTCCGATAGCATACCGAAGATTCAGACGGAAACGCGGGAAACGCCGCCCATGCCACCAGCGATAGCTTCATCCGAACCCCAAACACCGGATGCCGCCTCGTCTGAAACCGTGCGACAAACCCTGCTGACAGTGGTCAGCCAGCTCACCGGCTATCCCGAGGAGATGCTCGGGCTGCAGATGGATATTGAAGCCGACCTGGGCATCGACTCCATCAAACGTGTAGAGATCCTATCGGCCCTGGAAGAGCGAATGCCCCACCTGCCCAAGGTGACCCCGGACCTGGTGGGCACACTGACCACGCTGGGCCATATCTGCGATTTTCTGTCCCAAGGCCGTGCGCCTTCGCCGACGCCGGCGCATACGACCGCGCCCGAAACGCCCGTGGTTGAATCATCACCTGGAAACGGTATGGGCCGTTTTGTCATCCGTTTGACTACGCCGATCGCTTTGTCCGATACAGCGTTGCCGTTCACGCCGGCACCGGACCATTTTATCGGTGTGGTCAGC
>JABDRH010000146.1 GCA_013041835.1 Desulfatitalea sp.
TTCCCTTATGCCGGGGGGCGGCAGGGTCTGTCCGAACCCCGGCGACGATGATGTTTTTTTCTCCAGCGGCTCCGGAAGAGTAAACTTTTTGGCCCGTGATGGCGAAACCGCCATCCATCTCCACGGCCTTGGTTTTCAGGGAGGCCACATCGGTCCCCGAATTCGGCTCGGTCAAGGAGATGGACAGGGTTGCCTCTCCGCTGATGACTTTCGGCAAGATCTCTTTTTTTTGGGATTCGGAACCGCTCTCGAAAACATTCAAGGCGTTGAGCATGGTGGCCTGAAATCGTCCCGGGTAGGGATAGCCGCCGCGCAGCAATCCTTCCAGAAGCAAACCAAAATAAAAGAAATCTTTTCCCTTTCCACCGTATGCCTCGGGGAACGGCAAACCGTAATAGCCGCTCTCCACGAGTTTTGCCTCGATATCCTCGGGATCACTGCCGGTCCGCTCCAACTCGTTGATATCCACATCGGCGCAATGTTTTCGACAAAACGCCGCGACTTCGTCGACGAATGCTGTCTGTTCTCCGGAAAGACTGAAATCCATGGTACTCCCTCACCTTGCTGTCGAATAGAAACGCTGCCCCCCCATGTTGCATGATCAGCCGCTTTTGAAACCGATGCCCATATTTTCGGCCACGGTGAGCTTTTGCAGAAATTGGTTCTCCAGGTAATACGGCGTCATTCTCGCATCCCGCGCGTATCGCGCCATGCTGACCTCCTCCATGTATCCATATCCGCCCATGACCTGAATACCCGCGTTCACCGTATCCACGAAGGCGCCGGTGGTATACGCATTGGCCATGTTGATCGCCTGGGTAATCGCCGCCGAGGTCATCGTCATGGGCCCCTGGTCCAGCAACCACGCCAACCAGTAGCCATACAATGTTGAGGCTTTGACACGCACATCGGTATCGACCATCAAATGGGCGAGCGCCTGAAAGGTGCCGATGAATCTGCCGAACTGTTTGCGCTCTTTCGCGTACTGAACCGTTTGCGCCATGGCGGTGTTCATGTTGGCCGCGGCTGCCACCGCATTGATGAATTTCATCCAATTGGTGGCGAAAAGGATGGCATCCTCCTGCTGACCGAGGATCTGGTCCGGTGCCAGGTGGATATGGCCCATGTCGATCTTTGTCAGCCCCAGAAGATCCCGGCCCATGGTTTCCTGGATCCGACCATCCCCCAGATTCGCTTGGGAAACGAGCCCGAGCACCCATCGTTCCTGGCTCAGGAAAGGCACCAGGATGATATTGTTTTCCGCATGGCGCCGTTCGGTATAAACGGAAAGGTCATGCGGCGAAACGGTGCCATCTTCGGACAGACAGCCGCGAATATGGGTCGGGTCGTTGAACAGATACGGCTGTGCATATCCGAGCGAAAAGGTCAGTTCTCCCTGAATGAGCTTCGGCAGGATTTCATTTTTCTGAGTGTCCGTGCCCATGGCAAGAATCGCCAGCCCGCCCAACAGGTTCAGCCCATGGGACATCGCGAAATCCATCGTGTAATGGGACAGCGCCTCGACCACCAGGGCCACTTCGACAAAGCCGAGACCCGCGCCGCCATACTGCTCGGGCAAACAGATCCCCATCACCCCCAATTCGGTCAGCTTTTGATCCAAGGCCGCCGGATACGCTTTGGCCGCACACAGTTTTTGCACCCGGTCTTCCGGATACTCCTTGCTCATGAGGGAACGCACCATGTCCCGCAACATGGTTTGCTCTTCGGTAAGTGTAAGATCCATGTAAAAGCCTTTATCCCAATATTTCCATCTGAAAAATTACGGAAAAACCAATTGATCGGCACAGTAGCGACCATTGTCGTGCCGGTGTAAAATTCGCCGAATCAAAAGGAATATTCTTCTACTTGTCCCAGTGCTCCTTGCATTTGTTTGCGAAATAAGTGCCAATCCATGCATCTATCTACATTGCGAATCCCGTCGCGAAATGGGCGGATCTATCGTATCGGGTACCGGCCTTCACCCTGAGGCTTCATTCTTCCGTGTTTAAAAAACAAGTCATGCATGACTCGCCATAATGCATCGATGCATCATCACCAAAACAAAATTCATTTTTAAAATAGATGATCCGGAGACTGATGGCGCCATGCCATCCGATTGCTTTTAGGGTGCAGGAAATAAATAATTCTCCAAGATTGCGCTGGATTTGGGTTCGTCTGCAAGGCACATCCGCCGGTGCATATCAGGATATGTACCGGTGGATGTAACGCCGCAG
>JABDRH010000147.1 GCA_013041835.1 Desulfatitalea sp.
CCGTGATCCCCGTAAACCGGTTCAGGGACGGGTTCCGGGCCTTTGGTCACCAGGCGGGTGATGTAGTAAACGCCGGCGCCGAAGACAACCGCATAAACGAGGATAAAGGCAAGCAATGACAAACCCACCTGCATGCCGGCCACGGGCGAGGCGGCCTCCGCGGTGCGCATGACCCCGTAAACGATATACGGCTGACGCCCGATTTCGGTCACGAACCAGCCGGCCAACACGGCGATAAAGCCAGCCGGCGTCAAGGCCATGCACCACCACTGAAACCAGCGCGTGTCGAACAATCGTTTGCGCCAATGGAGCACCACCGCGAACACACCGGTTAGAATCATAAGCATGCCCAGCCCCACCATGACGCGAAAGGACCAGAAAACCCAAAACACGGGTGGCCGTTCGTCCCTGGGCCACTCTTTGAGCCCTTTGACCTCACCGTCCAGCTTGTGCGTCAGAATCACACTGGATGCCTTGGGAATTTGAATGGCGTGCCTGGTCTTTTCAGCTTCCTGGTCGGGCAAGCCGAACAGTTTCAGGGGAGCGCCGCGTTGGGTCTCCCACAAACCTTCCATGGCCGCCACCTTGGCCGGTTGGTGTTTGAAGGTGTTCAGCCCGTGCAAATCACCCAGCAGCAACTGCAATGGCGCCACGAAGACCGCCATCAGCATGGCCATGCCGAATATGATGCGGGCGTGGGATACGAACTTGCCCCGCATCAGGTAGTAGCCGCCGACGCCCGCCACCGCGAACGCCGTCGTCAGGAAAGCGGCCACGGTCATGTGGAAAAAGCGGTAGGGAAACGAAGGATTGAAAATGATGTCGATCCAGCGGGTGGGATAAAGCAGTCCCGCTTCACCGATACGATACCCTTGGGGTGTTTGCATCCAGCTATTGGCCGACAAAATCCAGAAAGCCGAGATCAACGTGCCCGTGGCCACGATGATCGTGGCGGCAAAATGCATTTTCGGGCTCACGCGGCCCCAGCCGAACAGCATGATGCCCAGAAACGAGGCCTCCAGGAAAAAAGCGGTCAACACTTCAAATCCCAGCAGCGGTCCGAGCACATTGCCCACACGATCGGAGAACACCGACCAGTTGGTGCCGAATTGGTAGGAAAGGACCACTCCCGAAACCACGCCCATGCCGAACGTGACGGCAAAAATCTTCACCCATTGCCGGTAGATCTCCTGGTAAAGGACATTTCCCGTTCTCAACCAACGCCACTCGACGACGGCCAGCCAACTGGCCAGCCCGATGGTAAAAGCCGGAAAGAGAATGTGAAAGGAGATGGTAAAGGCGAATTGAATTCTGGCAAGCAGGTTTGGATCTAGGTTGTCGATCATCTTCACACACCTCATTGCGATATGGGAATACTTGGGGACGAGGAAGATGAAAATATACCAATATTGCGCCGGATTTGGATTTGTTTTCTTCGTCCCTGAATCGTAGCTTGTTTTGAAAACGAAAAGCCAGTGTTCATCTTAAGCGTTTCCTGAGAACTGTCAAGTCTTGGCAGGCAGGACCGTTCTAATGCATCAATAACAAATACGATAGGATACGCAAAAAAACAACAGTGTTGACGAATGAACGCTTGACTGCCCGGAAATATTGAGCTAACCATGACGTTCGTCAGGCAAGATCGAATCCAGACGCAATGAATGCGCCATCGCCTGGCAAACATCCGGAAGAAGTCCATACCCTAAAATTTAAGACCATACGATTCGCTAAGCCATGAAGGCGGGGCCACGAAGGCAAGGGAAAACGCTCCCTGTTCTTGTGGCTTTTTGTTTTTTGGACACGGCTGTGATCGGGGGAAAGCATTGGAAGAAGCGCCGGATTCAGGCAAGGACCCAAAAAGATATGGAGAAATGAAATGAAGACCAAATCACACCTTATTTTGCTGTATGCCGCTGTTGGGTTGATCGTGTTTTGTCCATCCGTCCTGGCGCACAACCTGTGGCTCAATCCGGGCGATTACTTCCCTGAAGTTGGCGCCACCGTGGACATCGGTATCGGTTGGGGGCACCAGTATCCGGCCAATCGGGTCGACCAGGAGGTGAAGAAAGACCGGGTGGAAGCGATCAAGGCCGTGGACCCCGATGGCAAGACCATCGATCTGTCCAAAGTCTCTGCGGCATTGTACCAATTGAAAATCGACAAGCCGGGCGCCTATATCGTAACGGCTCAAATCAAACCCGGTTTTTTCACGACCACGCCGCAAGGCCGAAAATGGGGGAATAAAAAAGAGATTGCCGATCCCATCAAATGCACGCGTTTCCATCTCCAGGCCAAGACCGTGCTGATCGCCGGAGGCAAGGATCGCAACCTGACGCAACCGGTCGGCCAAGCCCTGGAGATTATTCCCCGGACCCACTTCGGTGACATGAAAGCGGGCCATGCCTTGACCATCCAGGCCCTGTTTGAAGGCAAACCGCTCCCCGATGCCGCCGTGAAGGCAACCTACGCGGGCTTTCAAGCCGAAGCCGATACGTCCCATAATCAGCCCGCGGCAAAGCATGAAAAGACAGACAAAAAGGGGCACACCCGGCATTTTCCCGTGGAAACCCATACCGACGCGCAAGGCAATGCCGAACTGCCATTGGAAAAAGCCGGCTACTGGATGATCATGCTTTCACATCGATGTCCCTTTGCCGATGCGCAAACATGCGACGAGTACATGTACAACATGGCCTTTACGTTTAAAGTTCCAGATTAGCGCCGCATGCTTAAGGGCTCGCGCAAAAATAAGTTCAGCATTTAGGCGCGCGGATTTGGGTCGGCTTGGTTCGATCTGAGGGCTCAAAACCGCAGGAATAGCGAGCTGTTTTGAGGATTTTGAGGCCGAAGATCGGGCCAAGATGGCCCGAAGCCGTGATGGATAAATGCTGAAGTTATTTTTGCGCGAGCCCTAAGGGCGCAGGAAAGTTTATATGAATAAACAATGCGCGGATCTGTGGTATCTGCCCCGTCTGGACCATCCTGAGGATTTTTTCGCCGTCCTGCATGCATTTTCCCTGGATGAGAGCCTTTTGCCGAAAAGCCTGGCGCGTCCAGGGGGTTGATCCCATCCAATTTTGGGAGTCTCCGGATTAACTTGGAAGCAAAGTTTTATTTCGCCCTTGCGGATTGATGAAACGATTGCTAACGTGAAGCGACTGAAATGACAGGGCATATGAACGTGTTGCAGCGGATAAAAGATTTTTTCAACCGTTCCCGTTGGAACTTCCTGTGGCGCTACCTGCGCGGCAATACGCCTTGGGACACCAACGTCACGCCGCCGGAGGTTGAGGCGTTCGTGTCCCAAACCCCTGCGGGCCGGGCCCTGGACCTGGGCTGCGGCACCGGCACCAACGCCCTTGCTTTGGCCCGCCGGGGCTGGCAGGTCACCGGGATCGACTTTATTCCCGGCGCCATCCGCAAGGCGCGCCGAAAAGCCGCGGGCAGCGGCCTGGCGGTAGAATTTCTGATCGCCGACGTTACCCGGCTGGATGGGCTGACCGGCCCGTACGACTACGTTCTGGATATCGGGTGCCTTTTCGCCATCGATCCGGAGGGACGGCGCAATTACCTGGCCCGGCTTGAAAGGCTGCTGCGCCCCGGCGGGATGTATATGCTCTATGCCTGGCTGCCGCGCGACTGGGAAGGCCGCCGGGTCGGTTTGTCCGAAGAACAGGTCCACCAGCTCCTGGATCGGGCGTTCATCCGGGAGCGTCTGGAACGGGGTGAAGAAAAAGGCCATGGCTCGGCCTGGTACTGGTACCGGCGCAAATGACCTGACAATCCAGAAACATTTCCTTATTCCTATGACTTTATTTTGTACTGCGCGACTATGTTCTTCAGCTTTTCGGATAACGCACTCAATTCATCAGCGCTGACCTTCACATGCGCGCTGCTGCCGGACATCTCACCGGAAGCAGGATTGACTTCCGCAATATCCTTGGCGATTTGAGCTGCAAGCTGAACAGTTGCCGCAACCCGCACTTGTTTCGGCCAAAATACCAAACTTTACCCCAATGCTGCAAAAGCCGGAGGGCGCAGGCGCCAAAGCGCCAAGGGTGAATCCATGAGGTTGGGTTACTCGAGAATCCCTTGGCAACATCATCAATCCTGAGAGACGGCACAGCGACATGGCGCAGCTTGAGAAGATGGGCTGCCTATTTTTGGGGTCGGTCGGCCATCATCTTTGACAGATCGATCTTTCCCTGGGCATCGAATGGAATCTTACCCGGCAGGGTGCTGCTCATCAACATCAGATGTCCCTTGATACCGTAATTCAACATCTCCTTTGGCGCGCGCCCCTGGGAAGCATTGATTAGACTGTGGGCCACGCCGACCATGTCCAGCATGGAAGCGTAGATGGTGACGGTGACCAACTCGCTGCCAAAGGCCGGAATACTGTTTTGGGACTTGGCCACGCCTTTGGCAAGGTGGTGATGATTCAGCGAGAGATCACAGTCAATGCCCTGGATCGGCACAGGGAGCGGATTGGGATTCATGACACGCAGATCCACCGCAAAGGTGGCTTCGAACCCTTTGATCTCCTGCAGTCGCAGGCCCGCCAGTTGGATGC
>JABDRH010000148.1 GCA_013041835.1 Desulfatitalea sp.
GAATACGGGGGGGCGGGATGCGGCAATGTCTTGAACAAAACGATTTTTCCAGCCATTTCCGCCGGAGATGGAGGGGCGAACGGATTGTAATAGACCATCTGAGCGGTAATACCGGACGCGCCTGTCGAACCGGAGTAAGCGCCGTAACTGGCAACTTCCACGGACCTGCCATCGGATACAAGCGACCAACCGCTATTGTCCGGCCACTCGGAGGTATGCCATAGATCATAGCGCCAAGCATTTTTCGTGATGTCGGCGACACCGCACGCTTTTAACAATTTTTCATTTAATTTCATGTACTTGTGCCATGCTGGATTCCCAGAATAGGTAGGGCCGTTATTATCCTTGTTCAGATGCAAGGCATACGCTTCTTGCGGGGTCATCATATAACGCGGATTAATATTAACTAGATCCGACTCCCAAGGTTCATCACATGATAACGTGAAGCTCAAGAGTCCAAGGATAACCAAATAAGGCAGTCTTTTCATTTTAACCTCCTATAAATTTAAGTATCGTCATAGCCGAGAAGATATTAAAATTATTATCAGTTTATGGGATATTCGGCGAAATTGCACACAAATAATTGTTAGCCCTTTGCATGAATAATTTTGAACCAAAATTCTCCTTGCTATTATTCCCGTAGCTTGCTATCAATTTAGTAGCTGTTGAAATCAATTAATCCAAAGGAGAATATTTTGCCTGTTATTACTGTCGCTATTCATCCAATTGACCATGACCAAAAAGCTCGTTTAATTAAAGAAATAACCGAAACTGCGGTGAAAATAACGAAAGTTTCTGCAGACAAATATGTGGTTTTTATTGACGAATACAAAGATGAGTCTATCGGGCTTGCAGGCAAAACTCGCGCTGAAATTATTGCCGAGGCATCTCTGTAAAATGTCTTCACCAAAACCTGGTAAAAAGGTTAGAGGCTCAAGTTCCGGCTCACCGCTCAACGCACTCTTTGATCTCTTAGGGCAACGTTGGGCGTTAGGCATTCTCTGGCACCTCGGAGATAGCTCAAGCACATTTAGAGAACTCCAAAATCGTTGCGCAGGAATATCACCTTCCGTCCTTAACAACCGACTAAAGGACTTGCGGAATGCGGAAATTGTCGCAAGAACTCTTAATGGTTACGTTTTAACGGATAGAGGGAAAGACTTGCGTTCATTTATTGTACCACTTACAAATTGGTCAGCAACTTGGTCTAAAGAAGTATACGGCTATGAACGTCCGGGAATGAGTGAAAGATTGCAACAAGAACAATCAAAAAGTTGAACAATCTTTTACCACAAAATATCAGAAACTTACATTCCGAAGTATACTATTGTCGAGAAAATGCCCAGGCAGCCGGCGAAAAGCTGATCCGAAAAGCTGTTTGCAGTTATCACCGCATCCAGATCGATATCGAACAAGTACCCAAGTATGTGAGCGTGGCCACAAACCCAAAAAGCCCGTGGGCTATGAGTACGTGCTGACTGCGACTATCAAACAAGCAACGGAAAAAGTCGATCCATTGAGACAAGAAGCCGGCTGCTTTGTTCTACTGAGCAACCTTGTGGATCAACAAGATAACTGGCCGGCCAAAGAACTGCTTAGTTTGTACAAAAGCCAGATCGGTATCGAAAGAAACTTCAGCTTTTTGAAAGACCCGGCGATCGTCAACAGCATCTTTCTCAAAAAGGCCGAACGTATTGAAGTACTGGACCTGGTGCTTTTGGCATCGCTTTTAATTTGGAGACTCACGGAACGTTCCATGCGCCGGTATGTTGAATCTAATGACTGCACCCCGCCGGGCTGGGTACGTCGCAAGACAAAGAAGCCAACAGCTTTTATGATGACGACCAAATTCAATGCAATCATGGTCCTTACCATTGGCTCACATCGGCAGTTGGCAAAGCCCTTGAAGCCTTATCAAATAGAGTACTTGAAGGCGTTAGGTGTATCCGCTGACGCGTTCACCTTTCCATAGGCGATAGAAAAACAGGTAAACTTTGTTTAGAAAGGGTGCTGAATGTACGTCAAAAGCAAGTTCCTATCTTTATGACCAGGCGATACCGCCAGGAGAATTTTTCCATACCCTCCGGGAGACATCGCCTGAGCCATTTTAACTTAAGCGTTTGCGCTTGTTATCTTAATGTAAGGTTCATGCAAACAGGATCGACAAATCGCATTTCGCCTGAGCAGTTCCGTGCCTGATATGTATTGCCATATTGATTAATTCCAATGGGTTCACCCCCCGGGCCGTTTTTAAAAGTCAGCCAGGGAATAGACGGTGTCGCGCCAATACTCGGTTGAGTCCAATCGCAGACACCGTCCGGGAACGTCGCCTGCAACCGTGCCCATTGATCGTCGGTGAAAACCACCGGCGCGTAGTCGCTTCTTTCAAGAGGCTTGAGCTGGGCTTTCACAATGCCGACAGCCTCAAGATTCCCTTGAGCGGCTACAAGGCGAGGTGTCATGTATGGCGGGTATGGATCAAGGTTTTCTGCCCCCCAGTCAAATTGAAAATCATTTAAGGTGGAAAAGTCCATGGGTTGGGTAATATCGGGCCAGTATCCGTTCACTGCTTCAGGTGGCTTGTTTACAACCACTTTATCGGCCATGGACAGATCACTTTGATCAGCCGCTATCCCCTCCAGCCACTTATCCATGGTGGTGAATCCCAAATCGTCCCAGGTGTAATACACCCAGCCGACGGGACGAAGCCAGGTAATATAATTGTCCGTATCCCCCTGGGCTTTATTCAGTCTGTAGCGGGCCGCATAGGTATGGTACATGGTATGACTTGCAATGGGGTCTGGCTCTGGTGGACGTTCCGTAATTATCGGTATGTTGCCCATTCTTTGCCAGTCGTTGATAAAACCGGTACGGTATAAAATTTGTGCTACTTCCGGGTCGATTTGTGTTCTCATGGGCTGGTGGTTATAGTCTATATCAACACCGCCGATCTTTTCATTCAGATCAACGAATTGTTCGGCGGTAATGGCACCGTCCATTAAGGCCTTAAGCCCGTACTGAACGCCCACATTATCAAAATAGTAATTTGCAAAACCGAATCCTGCCGCCATCTCCGCTTCCGACCAAAGACTTTCATCCCGGGTTCCAAGATAATTGACATGGGCATCCTGAATAGCGACACGGACACCGGACGGATTATCAGTTGGATGA
>JABDRH010000159.1 GCA_013041835.1 Desulfatitalea sp.
CGGTCTTCAGCCAGTCCCGGTCCTGCTCGGCGCACTGCTCGAGGGTATAAATTACCGGCAGGGTCAATTTGCCTTCACGCAGGTCGGCACCGGGGCTTTTTCCCATATGGGTGCAATCCTGGATATAGTCGAGCAGGTCGTCAGCCATCTGAAAGGCCATGCCCAGGTGTAAACCATAGTCGTCCAAGGCCTCCAACTGTGGGTCCGGCGCACCTGCGATCAGGCCGCCGACCCGGCACGCGCCTTGGAAGAGAACGGCGGTCTTGCAGCGGATGACATCCAGGTAAACCGTTTCATCCAGGTCCACATCCCCTTTGTGGTCCAGTTGACGAATTTCACCCTGGGACATCTGTTCGGTAATACCGGCGATCACACGGATCACCTCGGGCAGTCCGGTGCGTGCCGCCAGGGTCAGGGAGCGTGCCAATAAAAAATCGCCGGTGAGCACGGCAGTGGGCGTATCCCAGATATGGTGCGCCACTTGCTGGCCCCGGCGAAGGTCGCCGCCGTCCACCACATCATCGTGGATCAGTGTGGCGGCGTGCAGATATTCGAAGATGACGGCATAATCGGCGGCCTTGCTGTCCGACCGGCCGCACAACCGGTTGGCGAGTATCATCATCAGCGGTCGCAGGCGCTTACCGCCGGCGAACAGCAGGTGGCCGGCCACCTGGGCCACCAAATTGATCTGGGGATTCAGATTGTCTGCCAGGGCGCTTTCGATAACCCGGAGATCTGATCCCACCGCCGCCAGTATTTTTTCTCTGAGATCGCTCATACCGCCTCGGCAACCAAGTCGTAATCCAAACTTTCGCAAATGCGCACGGGTATGACCTGACCGGTAACCATGGCGCACCGCGCCGACGGGCGGACAAATACCACACCGTCCACTTCCGGCGCCTGGTACCGGGTGCGCGCCATCCAATAGCCATCGGGCTGACGCTCTTCTATTAGCACATCCTGGCGTGTTCCCAAATAGCGGGTATTCTGTTGGGCTGAAAGATCGCGTTGCAGCAGCATCAGTTCATCCAAGCGATTCCGGGCGACGCGCTGCGGCACGTGGCCCTGGAGTTGGTGGGCGGGCAAATCATCCGCGTCCGAATAGGCAAATACGCCCAGGTGATCGAAGCAAACTTGTTGCACAAAGGTTTTGAGTTGCTCGAAATCCCTCTCGCTTTCGCCTGGAAAACCGACCAGCACCGTGGTGCGCAAGGCGATGTGAGGTATTTGCAAGCGTAGCGCCTCGAACAAGCGCAGCAAGTCCGCTTCCGTGTAGCGGCGGCCCATACGGCGCAATACCCCATCCGCGGCGTGTTGGATCGGGATGTCCAAATAGGGGCAAATATTATCGTGGGCCGCTAAAACAGAAATGGTGTCGTGACCGATACTTTCAGGGTGACCATACATCAGGCGCACCCATACGGTTGGATCGAGCCGGGCCAGATTGTCAAGCAGCCGGGCCAGATCCTCTGAGGGTGAAAGGTCCTGGCCGTAAGCGGTGGCCTCCTGGGCGACCAAGGTCAACTCCCGGGCACCGGCGGCGATGAGGTCCCGGGCTTCGTCCAGGATCGCCTGCCGGGGGCGGCTTTTTTGCCGGCCGCGCAGTTTGGGAATGATGCAGTAGGTGCACCGGCGGCTGCAGCCTTCGGCGATTTTCAGGTAGACGGCATGGGGGGCGGTCGTGACCCGGGCTGCCGGTCGGAACGTGTCAAGCGTATCGGGATCGGGCAATAGGCAGTTGTGTGAAACCCGTTCATCGCGTACAGCGGCCACGATGCGATCATAGGCGCCTGTGCCCAGGAAAAGATCCACCTCGGACAAGGCGGCAACGATGGGTTCACGGTAGCGTTCGGGCAGGCAGCCGGTGACGATCAGACGACGACAACGCCCTTCTTGCTTGAAGCGCGCCAACTGCAAAATGGCGTCGATGGATTCATCAGCAGCCGATTCAATGAAGCTGCAGGTGTTGACGACAATGGCGTCGGCCGCCGCCGGATCATCGGTGGCTTGCACACCTGCCGCCGCCAGCCGGGCCAGCATGGTTTCGCTGTCCACCTGATTGCGGGCACAGCCCAGACTTTCCAGATACACGTTCATCTAAGGTGGGCCACCACATCAGGCAGGTCGGCCAATGGTCCGATGTGGTCCGGGACACCATTTTGCGCCACACGCGGGTCATGGCCATCGGCGGCCGGACTGTGGTCGGTGTGGCCT
>JABDRH010000164.1 GCA_013041835.1 Desulfatitalea sp.
TAAACGGAGTTGATCGATTAAAAAATGATCTGCGAAAGGTTCTTGAATGCCCTCAAGGTTGCCAAAGCTTTATTTGATAGGCATTTGAGGGGTAACAGTATAAATTTGGGGAAACATTTAAGAATAACCTGCAACACCGGCAAACCGGGGCATGCATCTATGGTGGTGACAAGGATTTTCAGATTAATGAAATCGCTGTCCGTTCATGGCGAAGCATTTCTCGGACATACTCGCTAAAGCTTAAATCGTCCTACCATGTTGCCAAGTCGTTCGGAAAGGGTGCGCAATGCCTCCGCCTTGGCGTTGACCTGGGCGCTGTTGGACGCCATGTCGTCGGCAGCACTATCCACCGTGGCCATATCCTTGGCAATTTCCAAAGAAACATTACTGCTTTGAGAGACATGCTCGGCGACCTCTTCAATCCCCTTGGCCGTGTTGCTCACATTGCCGGAAATTTCCCGGGTGGTCACCGACTGCTCTTCCACGGCCGTGGCGATGGTGGAAACAATTTCGTTGACCTGCTCGATCACCTTGGTAATTTGCTCTATTTCCGTGATCGTCCCCTCGGTGGAATTTTGAATGCCGTCGATCTGACCCTTGATCTGCAAGGTGGCCGAAGCCGTTTGTTTGGCCAGTTCCTTGATCTCATTGGCCACGACGGCGAATCCCTTGCCCGCTTCACCTGCCCTGGCCGCCTCAATGGTGGCATTCAAGGCCAACAGGTTGGTTTGTTCCGAGATTTCTGTGATGGCTTCCACTACTTTGCCGATATTGATGGCCGCATGGCCCAGTTCGCCGACTTGGTCGGAGGCCCTGCTGGTCTGGCTGACCGCTTGTTCGGTGATCGTCTTGGCACTTTCCGTGTTTCGGGCAATTTCGTTTACCGTTGAAGCCAGTTCCTCGGTAGCCGTCGCTATGATATTGACATTGGCCGAGGCATCTTCAATGGCGGAGGTCACGGATTTCATGTTCGCGCTCATCTGATCTGAAGCGGAAGCAACCGAACTCGAGTTGCCCGATACGCTCTCGGCGCTGCTGGACAAGTGGCTGGACACCTCTGAAAGCTGCTCCGATGAATGATTGAGGGTTTTCGCATCTTCCGCGATACTCTTGAGCATGCGGTGCATGTTGTCCATAAAGGCATTGAACCATTTGGACATTTCGCTCACTTCATCTTTTCCGTTGATTGTCAGGCGCCGGGTCAAGTCGCCTTCACCCTCCGCGATATCTTTAAGCATCGTAATGGTGTTATTCAGCGGGCGGCTCACCGAACGAACGATGATAAACGACACACACACCAGGGCGGCGACCACAACGCAAACAAAAATGATAATGTTCAAATACCCCTGGCGTTGGGTGGCTTGTCCGATCCCTGTCAGTTCTGATTTTAAACTCTCGGTAAACGATTGGGTGTTCTTCTCCAGCTTGTTGCGGATACCTTCGGTGCTTTCCGCAAGGGCGGCGGCCCTTTTCCCAATTTCAGCCGAAATGCCTTCGGACACCATCAAAGAATAGACATTGGTCGCTTCTTTTGTAAAAGCTTCCAGTTTGGCAATAACCACTTCCACATCCTCTGTGGACTTTTCAGACAGATCGGGAAGCGATACGATCTGCTCGAGGTACGTTTTGGTTTCGTTAGCCTTTTCGTCAGCATTTTTAATGAGAGAATCGTCGCCCAACATAATGGAATCGGCATACAGTTTGACCTGTTCTTTAAAGGTGGTCAGGGCTGCCTGGCTCAGGTAGGAGGCAGGAAAAATCGATTGGGAAACGCTCGACAGACGCGTTTCGGTTTGCCTGCCCAGCCAGAATCCGAATGTCGTGGAAAACAGGTACCCCATGATCATGATGCTGATACCGATCCAGATTTTTTTAGAGATGGTCAGCGACTTCCACATAATTTTGTATCTCCCCGTTTGCTATCCTATACGAAAATGGGTTTCCGATGTGTTCAACTCATCATAATTTTCGACGGTATTGGAAAAGACTTGAGCAATTTTTTTCGGTGACCACGCAAGGCTAACCGGGTTTGTTGCCACCCAAGATCCATTTTTGCAGTGCTTGGGCGATACGTCGCGCAGGGCCAGCGGTTGCCGCATAACCAATGCAGGCCATCATGATATGCAACATCGTGATTTCAAATGCGGTCATATCGGACTCGCGGATCAACGGCACGACGATGATCGAGGCCAGTAGCCCGATAAGGATGCGCCAGGTATCGGGCCAAAACAAGACATAGAAAAAGACATACGCAGGGGTCAAAGGTCTTTTGGGCATTACGCGTCCTTTGGGTCGTGTGCTGTGGTGGATGGACTCTGTTCATGCAACTTTGGGGTAAATGCATCCCCATGGGTTGGGTCCGCTCTCATCGAGAAAGACCGCCCACGGCACAGTGTATAAAATAACACGCGTGCATAGATCAACCCCGGCCGCAAGGCCACCGTTAACCCGCTCCTTTTGCCACGCTTTGATCCTTAAGCTGGCGGCCGGTAAAAAATGGGTTTATGTTTGCCGGCAATGCCGCTATTATATGCGCTTGAGTTTCGGTTCGAAGCAGCAGCGGCTTTCACGCTCTTCCACAAGATAAAAACCGGGAGCTTCCGAGCTCCTTTCATCAGCAAAGGTGCCGGTAATCCGCCCACGCACTTTTGTTGCCTTGCCAAGGAGGTGTCTGCATTGAAGAAAAAGTCTTTATTGAAGGACCAAACCGGTGCCATCCCGTGGGTAAAATTGGTCGTCATGGTGGTGGTGGTGGCTGCGGCAGGTATCGCAGCGCTGATGATTTATAAGCCCAAGATACCGACGACTGAGCCGGCGGCGGTGCGCGCCAAGGTTCCGCCCACACCAGTTACGCATGCCATTCCAGTACCGCAAGAGCAACCGGATGCAACGGCCGAACAACAACCCGCGGCTGCTGCGGCCCCGGACCAAAGCCCGCCCGTTGCACCCTTGACACAAGAAGATGAGGCGGATTCGTCCCCCGATCCGGCTTTGCCCAGGGAAGAAACGGAACCATCGCCACGGGAAATCGGTACCGTTAACCCGTCTCCGGAATCCGATCCAGCCAGTACCCCTGATGATGCCGAACCAGCGGCAGCGCAAGAGCCATCTGTGCCGCCCATACAACCCTACGAAGAGCGTACACCTACGGCCGGCGATTCGGCCCCGGACGAGCCGCAAGCGGCACTGCCGGCGCAAGTGGGGTCACCCCCGGAACCGCAGCCAACGGCGGCGCCATTGAGGGAAACCGCTTCAGA
>JABDRH010000170.1 GCA_013041835.1 Desulfatitalea sp.
CATGAGACCTCGAAAACCACTAGGTAGCGCACCGCCCCTGCCGGATAGCCGCCGCCAAAGCCTTTTCATTTTCAGGCATTTGGGAAAAGTGCGTGACAAAACGCCCTATGCAGCTTGGGCAATGGGCGTCACTTCCTGCAACGACCGTCCAGCCCATGCGATGCGCCATGCCGTGAATATGTGTATCGGCCGAAATACCGGCCACTTCAACGGCATGAATACCTGCGGCCATACGATCCAACGGAAGCGGCTCCATGGTATTTTCATAATTGAAATGCGGATGCGCCCAAATCACCGCCGCCTCCCGGGCTTGGGCCAATGCGACCAACGCGTGGACCGTCATGCCCGGTGTGATGCCATGCAAGGAAGTGATCCCGATGACGATGAAGTGGCCATTGCGCGTGCTCACCTCGACGCCGGTATAAATACGACCATGGGGCAACCGCCGGTTCAACACCTTAACGTCGTGCATCGGCCAAATGGTGTCATGCTCGGTCAAGACGAGCCCGGATAGACCGGTATCGGCCATGATCCGCGGAAGGTTCTCAGGATCGATGGCTTCGGCGCAAGGCGAATAGCGTCGCGTGTGTACGTGCAAATCAATTCGGTAAGGCCAGGATGGGAGTATGGTTGTCATGGGATCTTTCCATGCCCGGAGGCCCCCCGCCGGCGGCGGGAAGCCCCTGCTTCGGCATTCGGCTCGAATCGGGATAGCGCAGCATTGAATTGGATCAAACCCCATCAAGCACCGGCCGCGCTTGCACTATCGGAAAAACTCGGCCACTTCCTGCATCGCGGAAGCAACCTTCATTTTGCCCATGGCCACATTGCCATCCACATCGATAATCAGGACCAGGTGCACGTGGGCCCTGCCCGATGCGGTGGCCGCAAAATCAGTGGCCTCGTTGAGGCAACGGCAGATCACATGGGCCTTGGGCGCCTCCACGTGGACCAGTTGCCCGCGCCCCACGTTCATGATTTCCGTCGTCTTTTGGGCTTTAAGAAGCACATCGTTGGCCAGAGCCCCCAATTCGGCCAAGTTGAGGCCACTGACGTTGCATTCGGCCACCATTTCACCATTGGGTGAAAAGGCGCCCACCGCCTGAAAGCCGTCCACGGTTTTAAATTTCTCCAATACTTCATTAAGTTCCGCCATGCTATCGTCTCCTTTCTCAGACTTAAGTAGGTCGTCCTCATCCGTTGCACCGAGTGGCGGTGAATCGTCAAGGACGGTTTCTTGATCCGACGTCGAAGCCATTTCATCCTTCAGACGCGTGCTTTCCATGATCAAGTTCATCAAACTGGTTTCGATATTTCTTTTGAGCTGTTTGGACGGCAGGGAGCGGAAGCGGATCTTCACCTTGTCCATGGCAAGCAAATGCAAGGCTGCTTCATCTCCTTTGCGTTTGTCGCAAACGGCATCGTATAGCCGGCCTTCTTTGAAGTAGAGCAGCCCCTGCTGGCCCGAGGCATCCTTGATCTCCATCAGGCAGGTGTTTTGCTCCATTTCAATAAGCTGTAAAAAGCTGGGCAAAGAGATTCCGCTCAGGACGCCGCCGGTGCTTTCATGTTCCAGCAGACTCAAAATCAACTGGGTCAACTCTTCAAAATCCACCGGTTTTTCGAGCATGCGGATCAGGCCCGACTGGGTCAGTCGCTTTTCGACATCCGGCGATGCATAGGCCGTCATGACGATGGCAGGGATCTCGGGAAAGTTATTCTTGATGAATGCCAGCAGTTCGAAACCGTCCATCTCCGGCATCTTCAGATCGGTCACGACGAGATTGATGTGTTCACTGGCCAGCAGGCTGGTTGCCTCTTTGCCGTTGTGAGCCGTGAGGACCTGAAAGCGGTCTTTAAAGGGCTCGAATCCGGCCTGCATGGTGAGCAGTAGTTGCTCTTCATCATCTACAATCAGGACATACTTCATCATGAATGCTCCGTTGGTTGACGTCTATGGTAAAGCAACCGGCATGCCATTATTCATCTGAACCAATTATTACAATAATATCAATTAGTTTAGTCTTGTTCCCGCCGCAAATAGAATTGCGTGTGTCCCATTTTAGATGTCCTGAAATGATACAGTGATCCAGAATGGATCAGATCCGGTGGGTCTTGATCTTTCGCACCAGGGTGGATCGGGAAATACCCAATGCTTTGGCGGCATGGGTCTGATTGCCGTTGAAATGTCTCAGCATCTGTTGGATATGGGCCTGCTCCACCTGGGCCAAACTGGCGACGGATGGTGCGGTTGGCTTTCCCACGGGACCGGGGATGTTCGGCCGGTGTTGAATAAGCATGGCGGCAGGTTGAATTTCAGACCCGCTGCGCAAAAGAATGGCCCGTTCGATGATATTGCGCAGCTCCCGCACATTGCCCGGCCAGGGGTAGTTGCGCAGAGCGTCCAGTTGGACCTCATCCAGGCGGATCTGCTGGTCCGGTGCGATCTTGTCCAAGAAGTGACGACATAGATCGGCAATATCATCAGGCCGCTCCCGCAGGGGCGGCACATGGATGTGCAGCACGCTGAGCCGGTAATAGAGGTCTTCCCGGAAACGACGTTTTTCTACACGTTCGGCCAGATCCGCATTGGTCGCTGCAATAATGCGAACGTTGACCGGAATGTACACCTGGCCGCCTAAACGGCGAATCCGCTGGTCATCCAGCACGCCGAGCAGCTTGGACTGGAGCTGAATCGGCATGTCGCCGATCTCGTCCAGAAACAGCGTACCGCCATCGGCCATTTCAAATAGGCCCTTTGCGGTTCGTTCCGCACCGGTAAAGGCGCCTTTTTCATGCCCGAACAGCTCGGCCTCGATTAGATTCTCCGGGATGGCGGCGCAATTTACCGAAATAAAGGAACTCCGGGCGGCCCCCCCCTGAAAATGGATTCGCTTGGCCACAAGGCTTTTCCCCGTACCGGTCTCACCGGTGAGTAGCACGGCGGCATCGTTGGCCGCGGCCAGATCCACCAGATGCCGCACCTGCTCCAGGTGCTCCAGTTCCAGCGTCCGCAGCGCCTGGCCGACCGCAAGGCGCAGCTCGCCCATGTCAAACGGCTTGGAAAGATAGTCGCAGGCCCCGACCTTGATGGCTTGCACAGCGTTTTCAAAACTGGGAAAAGCGGTAATAAAGATGATTTTGCTGCTCTCGTTCAGAGCGAAGAGCCTGCCGCACAGATCGATACCACCGCCATCGGGAAGCTTTTGATCCAACAACACCACATCCACGGGCTGATTCGAACATTGACGCAGCCCGTCGGCCGCATTGTGGGCCGAAACGATAGTCAGGTTGAACTCATCAAGCGCAGCGCGCACCGTATCGCAAAAGAAGCGATCATCATCGATCACGGCCAGGGTTCGCTTGTGAATTTTGGTAGGGCTACTTTTGTTCATTGGGCAATTGCAGGGTGACCGTCGTACCCGCGCCGGGGCTCGAGCTGATACCAACGGTACCGTTCATGAGTGAAAGCATTTTCCTGACGATGACCAGTCCCAATCCAGTGCCTTGGGCTTTGGATGTGTAAAAAGGACGAAACAAGTTACGCTGCTCTTTTTCGGTCATGCCACGGCCGTTGTCAATCACCTGCACCTGTACACATCCCGCCGACCTTCGGATAGTGATATCGATGCGCGGTTCGGCACTGTCTTTCAAAGCATCGGCCGCATTGGTCATCAGATTGAGCATCACCTGGTGCAGCATCCGCGGATCGAAGCAGGCCATGGTATTTCGGCCGGTGGCGTCTACGGTGACAGCGATGCCTTTACCGCTGAAATCCTTTTCAACCAGGGAGTAAAATTGGCGCATGAAGGAGACCATGTCGACCCTTTCGACTTCCGGCGTTTCATACATGCTGAAATTTTTCAGGGACCGGAGGAGATATTCCACACGGGAAATCTCGCCCATGGAACGATTCACAAACTCGCGAATGGTTTCGATAGGGTAACGTTCCATGTTGCTGGAGAGTACCGACAGCGCCATTTTGATGGAATTGATGGGATTGCCGATTTCATGCCGGATGCCGGAGAAAATGAATCCCACATTTTCCATCAGGTTGGCGGCTTCGGCCACCGCCTCCAGGCGCCTGCGGTGCGTGGTATCCAGCCGGTAATGAATCACCTGGCGAACATGGCCGTCGTCATCGAACAGAGGGAATGCGTGAACCTCCTCGTGCTCCATTGGATGGCCGCTTTCGTCCAGATGCTGATACTCCGTGTGTATGGACCGATGGGTGCGCACCACGGCCTCCACCGGGCAGTGGCACCCCAGTTGGCCGCACGGCTGGGTAAAGCCGCGGTTGATCGAAAAACAGGCGTTACCCGGGGCCCGGCGCTTGCGGTGAGCCGCCGCATTGGCAATTTCCACGGTATAATCCTCGGCATCAATCACCATGAATGGATGCTGCAGTGATTCGATCACATTGTTGAGAAACGCGTTTTTTTCGCGCAGGCGCAAGCTGGTTTCCGTCAACTCGCGGGTACGTTCGGCCACCAGCGCCTCCAGATCCTGCTGATACCTGAGGTTTTCCAACTCGATCCGGCGCTTTTCGGCTTTGAGCTTGCCGACTTCGACGGCTTTGTTGACGACATGGCGGAGCCGGTCCTTGGATACCGGTTTGAGCAGATAGTCATATGCATTGAGGCGAACGGCGGCCGATGCGGTTTCCAGGGAGGGCATGCCCGTGGCAAGGATAACCGGTATGTCCGGAAATTCCTCCCGGCAACTTGCCAGCAGAGAAATGCCATCCTCATCGCCCAAAAAAATATCCGAAAGGATCACATCATACCCAGCGGAATTCAGCAGCGCTTTGGCATTTGCATGGCTGTCGGCGGTATCCACCTTGTAGCCTGCCGAGGTAAGGATTCTTTTAAACGCTTCACGAACGCCGGAATCGTCATCCACGATCAGAACATAAGGCGTCGAAGCGGGCGGGCTAGCTGAAACGCTCATGCCGGTTTTCATCGATTCCATCGCTGTCTGAGTTATGGCGGGCATGTTCCTTTTCCATGAAATGGATCATGCATGCGGATCTGAACTTGCAATAAAGCTCCGGATCTTTGCATGCCGCCTCGGATGCACACATTCTGATGCGATGCTTTAAACACTCATACATGGTTTCTTCATCTTTGCAAGCGTCACTTCGATTCATCGGCCACCTCATCCTTAATCTTTACCCGTGAATGCACCGAGCGCTTCACCGCCAAGCCAAAGCCGGCGCCTCGATTCAGTCGATACGTCCCAAAACCATCATCATGCGAGACGAAAACCGCTGCCAGAAACAATGAGCCTTGCCCGGGGGCGAAGTTACATCGGCGTTCATCCCCATACGCGCGCCACCGTCCGGATGTACGCCGCAACGATGTTGGCATCGCAAGGGGCGCAATCCGTTAGCATTGTCACCATTGGTTGCCTTTGGTTGTTTTTGGTAGTTGATGTGCAAAAAATGATTGACAAAAATGCACAAAGCGCTTAATCAAACGGTTTTATTCAAAGATTGGAGCATCGGTTCCGTGAGCAAGCTGTTGTCCACCAAAGAAGTCGCCCGCCATCTGAGTGTCAACGAAAAAATGGTGTACGCGCTAATATCGGAAAAAGGGTTGCCGGCCTCCAAGGTTACCGGGAAATGGCTGTTTCCCGAATATCTGGTGGATCAGTGGGTGGAGGCCAACACCATCAACCTGCCTACCCACAGGGAGGCGATGCCGGCAGCTGACGGGCTACTCATCATTGCCGGCAGCAACGACCCCCTGCTCGAACAGGCCATCGATCTATACAACAGTAGCTTTCCGGAGAACCTGGCGGTCTTCGGCAATCTGGGCAGCCTGGGCGGCATCCGCTCCTTAAAACAGGGCCGCTGTCATATGGCCACCAGCCACATGATTCAGAAAGCAGATGATGACTATAACTTTGAAATTGCCGAGCAACAACTTCAAACGGCGCCGGTGGTGGTCAGCTTTTGCCGACGCAACCAAGGGCTCATCGTTGCCAAGGGCAATCCGCGCCATCTCCACGCCGCCGGCGATTTGGCCCAGCCCGGCCTACGCATCGTCAATCGCGGTTTGAACACCGGTACGCGGCAGCTTTTCGACCGGGAGTTGAAAGCCGCCGGCATCAAGGGATCACAGCTCAACGGGTATGAAAATGAGGTGCAGCGCCATTTGGATATTGGCCTGGCGGTACTTTGCGGCCGGGCCGATGCCGGGCCGGGCATTGAACCGGTGGCAGAGCAACTCGGTCTGGATTTCATTCCCTGGCGCTGGGAGCGATACGATCTACTGATCCGAAAAGACCACTTTTTCAGCCCAACCGTCCAACGCTTTTTGTGTTTGCTGCAAGAAAAGCCGTTTCAGCAGTTGGGCAGCATCTATCGGGGCTATGATACTCAGGTCAGTGGGAAGATGCGCTTTGCCCATTCCCATGACAACGATATCCGAAAAACCACTTCTTTACAAAGCGAGGAAGCATGAACGCAACCCGTCTCGGAGCGAAATGGACCCTTGTGATGATGATCGCATGCCTGATGCTATTGGCAAGCGCAGCCTGGGCGGAAGCGCCTCGCACGTTGATGCTGGCCACCACCACCAGCACGGACAACACCGGCCTGCTCGACGAACTGGCACCATTTTTTACCAAGGCCACCGGCATCGAACTGCGCTGGCGGGCCACCGGCACTGGCAATGCCCTGGAACTGGGTAAAAACTGTGATGTCGATGTGCTTCTGGTGCATGCGCCAAGCGCCGAGAAGGCTTACATTGCCAACGGTTACGGTATCAAGCGCCGGCAGATCATGTACAATGACTTTGTGATTATCGGACCGCAAGCCGATCCGGCGGGCATCAAAGGTAAACCGGTGGTCGAGGCCCTGTCCCAAATAGCGGCCAAAGCATCGGTTTTCGTGAGCCGCGACGACAATTCAGGGACGAATAAAAAAGAGATCGCGTTGTGGCAGCTGACTCATTTATCCAAACCCGATAAACAGCACTGGTACGTGCAGGCCGGCCAGGGCATGCTGGCCACCATCAATGTGGCGGCTGAACGCATGGGCTATACCCTGACCGACCGGGGCACCTATATCAAATATGCCCATGTCCAAGGTGGCCATCCACCGCTGAAGGTCCTGGTGGCGGGTGATCCCGAGCTGCGCAATCAATACAGCATTGTAGAAGTGAATCCGGCAAGATGCGCCAACGCCCGGAATGATTTGGCCCATGCATTTTCCCAGTGGATGGCAGGGGCCGAAGCCCAAAAACGCATCGGCGAATTCAAACTGCTCGATGAGGCGTTGTTCATCCCCAATTCTAAATAGTGGCCACCCACAAATGGCATCTTGCGGTTCATATCTGCGTTCTCACGATGTTGAAATCCTCGACGTAGTGCGGCTACGCCAGCGGTTTCAACATCGCTGCGGCCTTGATCTGAACCGCAATCTACCATTTGTGGATGGACACTAACGAATGCATTTTCTCCTTCAAGGCCTGTTGCAGGCCTTCGATCTGCTGCTCTCCGGCGATGCGGCGACCTACTCAGCCGTGGCGGCTACGGTGACGGTTTCCGGTTACGCCATGGCCGCCAGCCTGCTGATCGGCCTGCCGGCCGGATTTGCGCTGGGCTATTACCATTTTCCCGGACGGCGACACGTGCGCACCTTGGTGGACACCTTGCTGGCCCTGCCCACCGTGTTCATCGGATTGATGG
>JABDRH010000178.1 GCA_013041835.1 Desulfatitalea sp.
CGGTCCATACGCTTCCCGGCTGTGGGCTTCGGTCTGGCGGATATGGGTGCCGTAGGCCACGGATAGGGTCAACCGGTCCATTCGGGCGCCGTGGTTGTCCAGAGCCGTCAACAAGACGGGAAGGTAACGGGAATAACCGCACAACCGTGTCTTGTCGGCCACCATGATCGTGGTTCGTTCCAAGTCGAAATCCGCGTTTGACAGATAATCCTGCAAACGGGCCTGGAATTGGCCCTCGTCAATGGTGACCGCCGGTTCACCGGCGGTCAGGATATCGGTGGATGCGCGACAATTGAAAAAATGCACATCGGTACCATAGGCCAGTGGAATGGATAGGGACATGAATCACCGCACTATGCGTCAATGATCGCATCAATTTCCATGGCGATGTGTTGCGCCGCAGCCGCGGGATCAGGGGCATCACGGATGGGACGACCGATTACCAGCAAGTCGGCTCCCTGCGCAACGGCCTGGGCTGGCGTCATCACGCGGCGTTGATCGTCTCCGGCCCCTTGTTCGCCGGCGGGCCGAATTCCCGGAGTGACCGTCAGAAAAGGCGAACCCAATCTGTTTTTGATCAGGGCGGCTTCATGGCCTGAGCAGACAACGCCGGAAAATCCCGCCGACTTGGCCAGGGACGCCCGATGCAGCACCAGTTCGGTCAGGTCATGGGAGCGGTTTTCCCGATATCCGGCGGCCGTCAGATCCTGGGCTGAAACACTGGTCAGGACGGTGACGCCCAACAGCCCCACCTTGCCCTGGCTACCTTCCACGGCCGCAGCCAGCATGGCGGGACTCTCACCACAGTGGACGGTGGTCAAGGCCACATCGAGAGCGGCGATGCCGCGCATGGCCTGTGACACTGTGGCGGGGATATCGTGCAATTTCAGATCTAAAAAAACTTTTGCACCAGCTTGTGAGGCGACCCAGGTCACTAACGGCGGGCCATGTCGAATGAACACCGCCAAGCCAATCTTAAACATGCCCACGTGTTCTCGCAGTCGTCCGACCAACTGCTTGGCTTCGCTTTCATGGTCCACATCCAACGGGAAAACAATATAATCCTTACCACATTTTTTCATGGCCGCCTTCTTTTCCGAGAACTGTTTTTTTATCGGCATCCTTATACACGACATTGCGGCAGTCATAAAGCCCTGCCGCCCGACGGCTGGGGCAGCAAAGCCGACAACAAATGAAAGGATTGAATTTTATTGTGAAATTATGATATTAAAAGGCAAAACACACTTTAATGGGTGAGAAGATGCAGATACACCATCGGCACCATGTCGCTGCGGGCGCCTACTATGTCAGTGAACAAAAACCATTACTATTGCAGGCTTTTTTGGGGACCGGCGTTGGGGGCGCCTTGCATTGCAAGGCGACGGGCATCGGTGGGATGATTCATCTGCTGCTGCCTGAACCGGTTTCCAGGCTGCAGGCCGGGCAGGCTGAAAAGTATGCCGTTACCGGCATTCCATTGCTCGTCGAAGCCATGCTGGCGATGGGGGCCAAACGCGATGCCATGGAGGCGGTCATTGCCGGCGGGGCGTTGGTGGGCCCCATCAGTGGACAGGATCTTGGACTGGATATCGGCGGCCGAACCGTCGAAGCCGCCCGAAGCGTGTTGGATTCATATGGAATAGGGATTAAACAGTCGGAAACCGGCGGATTCTTCACTTGCAGCATCAATCTGGACATGAATACCGGTGAATGCATCATCGAGCCGATTGGCCACAAGCACATCGACGACACCAGGTCCATGGTTCAACCCGATGGAAATGCCATCAAAAAGTCCATAGACCGGCTTCAGCCCATTCCCCAGGTGGCGTTGAAGGTGATGCGCCTGATCGATGAGCAAGACCAAAACATCGACACGATCGCCGACGAAATCCGAAAGGATCAGGTCATCACCGCCCGTACCCTCAGCCTGGCCAACTCGGCCATTTTCACCAAAAAAAGGCCCATCGAGTCCCTGGACCATGCCCTGGTCTTCCTTGGCCAGGATCAGGTGGTCAAACTGATTATTTCAGCAGCGGTGCAAAGTTATTTTGAACAGTCGGCCATTGGCTATTCCCTGTGCAAAGGCGGCCTGTACCACCATGCCATTGGCTGCGCCGTCACGGCCGAAGCCATTGCCGTCAAGACCGGCACGGGAGATCCGGCCAAGGCCTACACGGCCGGCCTGCTGCACGACATCGGCAAGGTGGTGCTGGATCAGCATATCGCCTCGATCTACCCCTTGTTTTATCGCAGCACCATTGAACAGCAACATGAGAGTGTCCTTGCCATTGAAAAAAAGCTGCTGGGCATCGACCATACGCAAGTCGGACGGCTACTGGCCGAAAAGTGGTCCATTCCCGAATCATTGGCCAATACCATCAAGCACCATCACTATCCCGGCCGGAACGGTGAATTCAACGACTTGACGATGATTGTCTATCTGGCCGATCTTGTGTTGTCCCGTTTTCTTATTGGTTTTGAACTCGAACGTGTGGCCACCGACGCTCTGGATGCCCATTTGAAGCGCATCGGCTTAACCACCGGTCAATTTGAAGAGCTGGTGGACCTGGTACCTCCCAGTGTACTGAATGCAATGGCCAATGTGGCGTAGCCTTTAGGGAGAAAAACGAGCCTCCGCCCCATGCGCACAACCGACCAGCAACAACAAATGTTACGCCGGCTGCCGGCCGTGGACCAGTTGATGATCTCGGTTCGGGATGAACCGTTGCTTAACGGCATTCCCAAGCGTGTGCTGGTCCGCAGCGCCCGGGAAATTTTGGAAGATCTTCGCCGGGAGATTTTACACGGCGGTGACCCCATGGCCGAGGACGAGCTGCAGCCGGAAAGTATTCGCGAACGCCTCACGCGCCAGGCGCTTGCCCTGCAGGCCTACAATTTGCGCCGGCTTATCAACGCCACCGGCATCGTGGTGCATACCAACCTGGGGCGTTCGGGGCTGGCCCGGGCAGCCATCGATCATGTCGCGCAGACCGCCGCCCGTTACACCAACTTGGAATTCGACGTGGCCGAGGGGCAACGCGGATCACGTTACAGTTTGGTGGAAGCGTTGCTGTGCGAAGCAACCGGCGCCGAAGCGGCACTAGCGGTGAACAACAACGCCGGCGCCGTGCTGCTTTGCCTGGATGCGCTGGCCAACGGCAAAGAGGTGATCATCTCCCGGGGTGAACTGGTGGAGATCGGCGGTTCGTTCCGGATCCCCGACGTCATGCGCAAAAGCGGCGCCATCCTCAAAGAGGTGGGCACCACCAACCGAACCCATTTGACAGATTTTCAGCAGGCCATCACTACCGAAACCGGCCTGCTGCTCAAGGTTCATGCCAGCAATTACGCCATTGTCGGCTTTACCAAATCAGTTCGCCTGACCGAAATCACCGCCCTGGGCCGACAATTCAACATTCCGGTCATGGAGGACCTGGGCAGCGGCAACCTTATCGACCTGACCCGCTACGGCCTGGCAGCCGAACCCACCGTGCAGGATTCGATTTCGGCTGGTGTGGATATCGTCACCTTCAGCGGCGACAAATTGCTGGGAGGACCTCAGGCCGGTCTGATCGTGGGCAAACGCCATCTCATGGAAAGGATCAAGGCCAATCCGCTCACCCGGGCCCTGCGTATCGATAAAATGACCCTGGCCGCCCTGGAGG
>JABDRH010000313.1 GCA_013041835.1 Desulfatitalea sp.
CATCACCCATTATCAATCGTTGGCGATCTTTGGTGCTGTCACATTTGCGGAAAATTCGCTGTTGTGCGTCAATGACGGAGAACTGTTCTTTTTGCCGGCTGAAATGCAGGGTTTCGTGCGAACCAAGGCATAAATACCCGCCATTGACCAGGCTGTCATAAAAGGTCGTGAATACTTTTTGCTGAAGCGCTTTGCTAAAATAGATCAACACATTACGGCAAACCACGAGGTGTATATCACTGAATGTACCGTCTCTTGCCAGATCGTGGTGAGAAAAAAAGATATTTCGCTTCAAGCGTTGGTGCAATACGGCGCTATCGTAGTTTGCAGTGTAGTAATCGGCAAAATCGCTTTTACCGTCGGCATTATGATAATTTTCGGTATACAGACGCATTTTCTTCAATGGATAGATGCCGGCCTCGGCCTGTTGCAGTGCTTCGGCGCTGTAATCCGTGGCGTAGATGCGCACCTGGTCGTATAGTCCCATTTCAGAGAGAATGATGGCCATGGAATAGACCTCTTCCCCAGTGGCGCAGCCGGCATGCCAAATCTTAATAAAGGGCTCTTGCCGCAACAAGGGCAATACTTGTGTTTTTAAAGCAATAAAGCAATCCGGGTCTCTAAACATCTCGGTGACATTGATTGAAAAATCTTTAATCAGTTGGTCCGCAAAATGGATCTGGGACCGTACGTTGTCGCGTAGTTGGGCCACCGATGTGATGCCGGTCAGATGCATCCTGCGTTCAATGCGCCGCCAAGCCGATGGTTTTGAATATTCGCGGAAATCATAACCATACAGCCGAAAAATATCTTCAAACAGATCATGAAGTATGGCTTCAATTTTATTCATCATCTCGGCGATACAGCCACACCCTTAACATGGACAACAGTTTGGACGGATCCACCGGCTTGGCAAGATAATCGCTGGCACCGGCCTGCAAGCACTTGGCGCGATCCCCCTTCATGGCCTTGGCGGTCAGTGCGATGATCGGAAGATCCTTATGGCCTTGCATTCGGCGGATTTGGCGGATGGCTTCATACCCGTCCATTACCGGCATCATGATATCCATGAGCACCAGATCGATTTCAGGGTGCTTGGAAAGTTTGTCTATTCCGTTTTGACCGTTATTGCCGATGAGGACATGGATGCCTCTGTCTTGAAGCACTTGAGACAAAGCATACACATTGCGCATGTCATCATCGACCAGCAGCACAGTCTTTCCTTTCAGAACGGTCTCAGGATCATGGAGCATCTGAATCATCCGGCGTTTTTCCGGAGGTAATTGACTCTCGACACGATGCAGGAACAATGCGGTTTCGTCCATCAACCGTTCGGGTGAACGCGCCCCCTTGATCAGTATGCTGTCAGTAAAACGGGCTAATAAGGCCCGCTCCTGGTCATCAATGTCATTTGCCGCGCATACCACCACCGGCGTATGCCTGGCCTTTTCCAACTGCTGTAGCTTTTCTAAAAAGGCATGTCCCGACATATCCGGCAGCGTCATGTCCAGGACCAGACAGTCAAATGGCTGCTGCTCAAGCAAACCGAGGGCTTCCTCGCCGGTCAACGCAATGGTAATGGTCAGGTCGTTGCCTTCAACCACTGTTTTGATGGCTTGTGCGTGTTCATCATCACCGCTGACCACCAACAGCCGTTTTTCACTCTTGTCGATAATCTGCTCGATCTTTTTAAAAACATCCTTCAAAGCGGCCGGTTCAATTGGTTTACGCAAATACCCCGCCGCCCCTCGGACAAGGGCATCAAATTTCTGATCCGCCGCGGTGATAAAGTGGACCGGGATATGACGGGTTTTCATGTTGTCCTTAAGCTGTTCCAAAACCATCCAACCATCCATGCCGGGCAGACCGATATCGAGAATAATGCCGCTGGGCGTATATTGCTCAGCCAGCGCGACACCAGATTCACCATCCATGGCCACCAAGGATTGATAACCACGCGACTTGGCAAAATCGGATAGAATCTTCACAAATTCTTTGTCATCCTCGATGATTAAGATGGACCGACCGCCTGGATTGATTTTGTCGCGGTTATTTTGAGTATCTGCCCATTGCTGTGCCGGTGTGCGCGCTGGCGCCGCAGATTGTTTTTTCTTGGGGATCTCTTGGGATAAAATTGGCTCAGGGGTGGTTTTGACTTGGATATTGCCGGCATGGGGAATTTCCAGGGGCAAAAAAAGTGAGAAGGTGCTGCCCTTTCCT
This sequence comes from Desulfatitalea sp., assembly GCA_013041835.1. GTDB lineage: Bacteria > Desulfobacterota > Desulfobacteria > Desulfobacterales > Desulfosarcinaceae > Desulfatitalea. The sequence goes on from JABDRH010000313.1 coordinate 2,221, forward strand.
TTTGCGCTTTGAAACTGGATCTCGCCACCCAAGAGAAAGGCCAGTTCCCGGGATATGGATAGCCCCAATCCGGTCCCTCCATATTTGCGATTGATGCTGCCGTCTTCTTGCTGAAAAGCTCTGAAGATCAACTGCTGCTTTTGGGCGTCAATGCCGATACCCGTATCGGTCACTTTAAAACAGATCGCGTGTTCATGCGGTTTTTGGCGGTGGGAAAAGGTGATATAGGACGAAACCGGCTCGATGGAGAGGGTTACCGAACCGTTTTCGGTAAATTTAACGCATTGGACAATAAATTGCTTACAATTTGGTGCAGCTTCTGGGGGTCGGTCACCATGGACCGGGCCGCGTTTTCATAGGATTCGATCTTGAAATCGATCCCATTCTTTTCCGCGGGCACATCGAATTGTTTGTGCACCTCATCGATGAATTTGTCGATTCTAAGCGTTCGGGCCTCAATCGTCATCTGCCCGGCTTCAATCTTGGACAGATCCAAAATTTCATTGATCAAAGTCAAAAGCCCGTGGCCGGCTTCATAGATGGTTTGGGCATACTCTATTTGCTTGGTGGTCAGGTTGCCAATATTGTTTTCGGCCAACATTTTGGACAAAATCAGCAGGCTGTTCAGTGGCGTGCGCAACTCATGGGACATGTTGGCTAAAAATTCAGACTTGTACCTTCCGGCAAGAACCAACTCTTCTGCTTTCGACTCGAGGTCGGATTTGATCTTTTCCAACTCTTTGTTCTTTACTTCGCTTTCTTCCTTTTGTGCTTCAAGCTCAGTAGCACTTTTTTGCAGGCGTGCGTTAAAATCCGAAAGCTCGACCTGTTGACTTTCCAACGCTTCATTTTTTTCTTCCAATATGGTTTGCTGTTTTACAAGGCGTTCTTCGGATGCCCGCAACTCTTTGGATTGTTGTTCCAGCAAGGCATTGTTTTCTCGCAGCTCCTCTTCTCGAACCTGCAGCTCCTGAGCCTGTAATTGGGTTTGGTCGAGCAACGCTTTCTTTTGTTTGCGGCTTTGGGCCACTCGGAAAGCAAGCGCAATGGATTCAGCCGATTGCCCTAAAAAAACGTTGATATGAGCCTTGGGTTCGTTCATAAAACCCAGCTCCACCACGCCTTCCACACGGTTTTCGTAGACCAGGGGCACGACCACTATCGATCTGGGAGGTGTTTGTCCCAGCCCGGAGCTCACGGCCATATAGTCAGGAGGCAAGTCGGAAATTTGAATTGTTTTTCGCTCCAAGGCCGCCTGACCAACCGTATTCTCGCCGAATTTAAAAACATTGGAAAAACCTTTGCGTTTGTGAAAGGCGTAACTACCGGTCAATTGCAGGGTCTCTTCCTTCAAGACGGTGTAGGCCGCGCCGACCTGCGCATTTAAATATTGACATAAAAATGCGATGACATTCTTGCTTAATTCGGCAACGTCCACTTCACCACGCATTTGCTCGTTCAATTCGGCCTGGCCGTTCTTCGACCAATTTTCTTGATGGGTCTTTTGCATGATATTTTTCAGGCTGACGACCATCTCATTGAAGTTGTCGGCAAGGTCGCCGATTTCATTTCTGGCATGAATGGAAATGACTTGCTCAAGATCACCGTCAGCGATTTGCCGCGTGGCTTCAGATAAAAGGAGCAGCGGGCGGAACGTTCGCCTTGTCAACGGAACCGAGATCAAAACGATCAATACAATCGTGCCCATCAGTAGCCCGGACATGATTATCCCCAGATTTCGAGCTGAAGCAAAAGCATCGACGGTTTCGATCTCCGCGATCACCGCCCAGTGGGTTCCCGCGATGATAAGATTTCGATGCACGCCCAGGACTTCCTGGTTAAAAGGATCAGGATAGATTGACGCATCATGCATTATATCAGAATCCAAAGGTGTATTTTTCACGTGTTCGTCCAGCCACAGTTGGCTCTGACGGGTTTCAACCTTCGTTTTCAGCAGTGCACCCGATTTGTTTTTTAGCTTGCTGCGAAGCAGCAGGTCTGAACCGAGCAGGTAGATGCGGCTGGCAATAGAATGCCGAAGGAATTTTTGCTGCATGATCGTATCGGTAAGCTGCGTGCTGAAATTAAGGATGATCAGTCCAATGGTTTGCCCCTCGTCATCCACCAGGATGTTGATTAAAAAGCCGCACTGCGAATTGTTAAAAGGTGCATAGTGCACATAATCGGAAAAGACGGGACGCCCGCTTTCCAGAGATTTGCGAGCCGCATGCGACAGTCGCGTATGTTCGAAATCCGTTGCAAACAAATTGGCACCCAAATCCGATTTCCCGGCCACCGTGTAGAGAATATTGCCTTTCAAATCCGTCAGCAGAACATCCAAATAGCTATAGTTAAAGCAAAAGGTTTTCAAATCCGAGGCATAACGATCTGCCATCTTGGCCCATTTAAAGCTCTTAACAAAACGAGCTGCATCCAAACCGCTCTCGGCATACCCCGTCGACAGCCTCTGGAGAAAATGGACATTGGCTTGCTCTTCGGATTCTTGTTTGAGATCCAGCAACATACGATCGAAACGGTATTGAATCTGTTCCGTGCTGAATTCCGCAGCCGCAACAAGCGCATCCAGGGCAAGATGCGCCAGGCTCGCCCTGGCATTGCGATAACTGATGATGCTAACCACCATCAGAGGAATGACGGATAGGGCCAACAACCAAAAGAGGATGGTCCGGCTCAACCCATTGCGTCGTAACCAACGCCAGTCGTGTTTTGAAATGGCTTTACCGGAATTGCCATTTTTTTTACCCATGGGCTACTCCTTGATATTTCTATTGGCCCGCGTGGCCGGCGATTATCCTGTTTCGTGTCGCGTCCGGCCAACTGTCGATCTCATTGGACCGGCGTTCGGCCGACGGGGTAAGGCACCGGCCGGATTTTTCCCGCGGATCAACAAACACTATCGAATCGGCAGGTTGCTTTTATGGTCTTTTTTGAGGTGCCTGACGCAAAGGCGGCGCATGGGGGGGGTAAATGGATAACGCCAATAAAAACAGCGTCGATCCAATCCAAAGCGGCCGCATGTCATGGCCCAAGCGCCTTCGTGTGACTGTCAATATATTTGTCTGTTCCAGGGTGCCTGTCTGCCTCCCAAAGTTTGCGGTTATTGGGTTGTTTTTTGGATTTAGCAAAAGAGGTGCCAAAGGGGATGGTTTTTAACTGGCTGTTTTTATGCTCAATAAAATTTGGACAGGGCTTTCGTGTCAAAAAACCGTTAGCCAAAAGGCAACGATGCTGAAAAACCCCACCGCAGAAGCGCTGTCCTTCATCCTATTCGGGGTTTCTTTCGAATTGCTTAATTAACTCAACGGTTAACGCATCATGCAGACCCGGTGGAATATCGTGTCCCATGTTTGCAAACCATTTTGTTTTTGAATAGGAGAGCACTGAAGCCAATTTCTTGCTGTGGTCGATGGGAATAAAGGGATCCTTTTGTCCATGAATGACCAAAGACGGAATTTCCAATTTCCTTAGCTGCGCATAACGAGAACCAGACCGGCGAACGGCTTGATAATGTTGCGCGAAAGCAAGTGGGTTAAATCCATTCCGTTTCCTTAAATTATATAACACCTGCTCGGCCGTTCCTTTGACATCAATTCTGTAGTCAGCTTCACCTCGGAGTATCAGCCGGGCGGCGACATGCATTTTGATTATATTTCTTTCTGTCGGGAACACGCCATATTTGAATCCGATCTTTGCAAGGTCGAATGCAACTTTCTTTGATGCCCCTTTGATCTTTTTGTCTACGACATTTCCCGACGACATGATGGATGTCAAGGTCAGCGTTCGTTTCGGAAAGTGAATCGCAAACGCCTGCGCTACCATTCCTCCCATGGAAACACCGACCAAATGGGCTTTGCTTATCTGCAGCGCATCAAGGATCAGTTTTGCATCCAAAGCCAAATCTGTAAGAGAATATAGGGGATGTTCCAAATCCGGCATCCAGCCAGACATCCCGGTTCCCCTATAGTCAAATCTTATTACTTGGTATCCCGCCTCGACCAATAAATCGATGAAACCCTGCGGCCAACTCAAGGCATCGTTGGCGATGCCCATAAATAGAAGGATAGCGCCCCTGGTCGAAGTGTCTTTACATATCGATTCATACCAAACCGTTGTGTTTTCCGGGTAGACGTATCCGGTCTTTCCCTTCAGAAACTCGGGCAAATCGGATTTCAAAACACCTCCAATTGTTCTGTCACTATCCTCTGGCAACTGTGGCCCCGAAAAGGATATCATCGCGCTGACGATCGTCAAAAAGGCAATGGTAGAAATGCCCACAATCTTAAAAGGTTTCATACAGCGTCACGTTTTTTTTCAAACAGTTATTGGATTGTGTCCATCCACCAAAGGTCGCTTACACTCAAAATCAAGGCTGCGGCGATGTTGACACCACAGGCCCAACGACAAATATATCGGTGCTGCGTCAGGAGATCAAGCTGTAACGCAGCCCGGTGAGATGGATCGGCGCATGAAACTGTGAAGTTATTTATGCGCGAGCCCTTAGTGACCGGTTCCGCAGTTGGGACATTGGCGGATGTCGATGCGCTTAATTACTTCTTTGTAGAAGGATTGCTATTTCGGTTATTTTTTACAAAGCAGGTGGCTTGTGTCATGAGGCCGGCTGCGATGACCCTGCGACGGTGCCGACCGAATCCCCCCTCCCTTATCGGTTCTGGTGCGGCGCAGGAATCGGAAAAGGCGGCGCTATTTTTTTATTTTGGTATAGACGAGGGCATTGACATACCGTTGCGGCTTTGGCATAGTGATTTATGAAAAAGTTCTTGTGTTTTTAGACGTAACGGCTTCAGAAAAAACTAGGTCCTACATTTAGATCGACGTCGAGGAAAATATAGGTGCCTTTCCGCCTGTATTCGGCGCATGCCAAAAGCGCAAGGGGACCGCCTTGACGGGCGTTCTTTTCAATTATTGATCTCCTAAACATGAGCGCATCAATGGAATTTAATTTATCAAAAGAGCAAGCTGAAATTTGCCGGACCATTCGAACCCAGGCACGCAAAGAGCTGAACGAGAATGTATTCGAGGATGACGAAAATAGTCACTTCTCCGGCTATAAATGGCAAATTTGTTGCGAAATGGGAATACAGGGGCTTTCGATTCCCGAAACATACGGCGGCGCCGGTCTCGATATGCTGACGACGGCTCTGGCAATTGAGAGTTTGGCCTATGCCTGCAAGGATGAAGGGCTCATTTTTTCCATCTGCGCTCAACTGTGCACGGTCGCCATTCCCTTGCTGCATCATGGTACGCAACGGCAGAAACAAGCCTATTTGCCCGGCATTTCCAACGGTAAGGTGATCGGTGGGAATGCAATTACAGAGCCGGCGGCAGGTTCCGACCCGTCAGGCATGTTGACAACGGTTATCGCGAAAGGCGATGGATACATCCTTGACGGCACCAAACTGTTTGTAACCAACGCCCCAGTAGCCGACCTTCTGATCGTCTATGCAAAGCATCCCAATGGTATGAAGATGCTCGACATCTCCGCGTTTCTCGTAGAAAAACGAAATTTTGGGCTTTGGATCGGCCAGTGCTTTCATAAAATGGGATTGCGAACCTCTTCCATGAGTGAAATCGTGCTATCCGATTGCAAAGTCCCTGCGAATGCGCTTCTGGGAAAAGAACGGCGTGGCATGGAGGTGTTCAATACGTCGATGTTCTGGGAGCGGATGATCATGAGCGCCTATCATATCGGGGCCATGGCGCAGCAGTTTGAAACGGTATCGGCCCATGCCCATTCGAGAAAACAGTTCGGGCGGGCCATCAACCGATTTTCCGCCGTATCAGACAAGCTGATAGACATGAAGATGCGCATCGAGACATCGAAATTGCTCCTTTACAAGGCTTGCTGGCGTCATGACACGACCGGGCAGGTCCGTATGGCCGATGCCGCCATGGTAAAGCTTTATGTGTCGGAAGCCAGGGTTAAAAGCAGCCTGGATGCCGTGCAGATTTTCGGGGCCCACGGCTACATGAAGGAAAGCGATGTCGAAAAGCAACTCAGAGACGCCGTTGCCGGCACAATCTATTCGGGGACAAGCGAGATACAGCGGAAAATTTTGACCGAAAGTGGGACGATGACCAGTGGGACGATGACCAATGGCTGACTTTTTGCTTCATCATCTTTTGGAAAAAACCGCCGCCGCATATCCGGACAAGACCGCCGTCCGGTCGGATAAAGCGTCCATCAGCTATAAGGTCCTTGCTGAGCGATCCAACCAGGTGGCCAATCAACTCGTCGAAAAGGGTTTCAAACCTGGAGAAACGGCAGCCGTTCTGCTTTCCAAATCCATTGAATCAATTATTGCCTTTCTGGGCATACTAAAAGCCGGCGGCGCCTATATTCCCATGGACCTGCACTATTCTCCGCCGTTAAGAATCAAACGCCTGCTCGAATCGAGCAAAACAAGGTTTCTAATCAGTGATTCCGGCAATCTGAACAAGCTCTTGTCACAAGTTCCGTTAACCGCCGTCCTGGATCAAATGCAATTGATGTGCATGGATACGATTGGTTTCAGTGATACTTCAACCGGCAGCCAAAAGAATCGGTTGGCACATCGCGGCCGATGCTTTTTTTTCGATCCTTCGTCCGACACCGCCCTTTTATATGACCCCGAGTCAACGGACACCGACCTGGCCTATGTGTTGTATACCTCGGGTTCCACCGGCACGCCCAAGGGCGTCATGATATCCCATTTAAATGCCCTGACCTTCATTAACTGGTCGTTGGCCTGTTTTCAGCCGTCTCCCGCGGATGTGTTTTCGAGCCATGCGCCGTTTCATTTCGATCTATCGGTTTTTGACATTTATGTATCCATGGCATCCGCCGCATGTCTTTGCATCGTTCCTTATGCCATTGGCAGCAATCCGCGCGCACTGATCGGCTGGATTGCGAAAAATGAGATTACCTTCTGGTATTCCGTTCCCTCCGTTTGGATTTCCATTATCAATCATGCGCGAATCGACGCGGCACAGTTGAGCCGGCTCGGACATATTTTGTTTGCCGGCGAAGTGTTTCCGCCAAAGCACTTGAAACAATTGATCAAAATCTTGCCCCAGGCTGCGTTCTACAACCTGTATGGCCCTACCGAGACCAATGTCTGCACCTATCACCGTGTCACATCCGCCGATGCGGCAACGGATCGGCCCGTGCCCATTGGCAAAGCATGCGAAAACACGGACGTTGTCGCTTTGAATGAAAACAACAGGCCGATCGGCGCGGGTGAAGAAGGCGAGCTGATGGTCAGGGGTTCGGCGGTTACCAGAGGATATTACCGGGATGAAGGCACTACCCAAAATGCCTTTATGAAAAGCCCGCTTTCCCGGCACAACGGGGCCCGGTTATATAAAACCGGCGATATCGTGAGAAAACGCCATGATGGCGCATTGATGTATGTGGGCCGAAAAGACCTGATGGTAAAGGTTTCCGGATACAGGATAGAAATTCCGGAAGTCGAACACGTGCTTTCGCAATATGCCGCCGTCGCGGAGGCGGTTGTCGTGCCGGTGGTTGACATGGGTAGGGGAACCACGGCATTAACCGCAGTGATCAAACTCAAAAATGGAGAAAAACTCTCAGTGCTGGAAGCGAAAAACCATCTGGGAAAAATGCTGCCCAGGTACATGATACCCGAAAACATCGAAAGCATGGATGAACTGCCCAGAACGGCGAACGGAAAAATAGACCGGCCGTTGATAGCCCAAATCTTCCAAAAATGTGAGAATTAACGGGATCTTTACCTTATGGACCACACATCAATACCGAAAATTGACCAGTTGGCAAGGAAATACAACGAGGCGAACATTCCGCTTTATCTGAGCTACCCCACATCGAACTGGTGGAACAAGCCGTTGGATGAAGACGAGTTCGTCAAAACCCATGGCAGCGGCCTTCCGCCCTTTTTGTACTTTCATTTCCCCTATTGCAGGACGCCTTGTTATTATTGCATGTGCTACAAATATGTCTCCAATGATACCCGCCATAATGATATTTACATCGATTACCTTCAAAAAGAATTTTCGCATACGCTGGATCGGCTGGGTATCAACGGGCAAAACCGTGTCCGGCATGTTCACTGGGGCGGAGGAACGCCTACCTACCTGACCTGCGCTCAAATCGACAAAGTCCACCGCGCCTTGTTCAGCCGGCTAACCCTGATCGAAGGGGCGGCTGCCGGTAAGTCAATCGAGGCCTATCCGGATGAACAGATACTGACGGAGGAAAAACTTCGGCTTCTTTCGGATTTGGGATTTACTGAAATAAGCTTGGGCATACAGGATTTCGATGAGAGAATCCAGAAAACAATCAACCGGAACTGCACCACAAAGACCGTTCACAGGATCATCGACCGGGCCAGAAAATTCGGGTTCCGGGTTCATATCGATCTTTGCTATGGCTTGCCGTTTCAGGGTTTAAACGAACTTGAAAAGTCCGTCAAGGAAGTCATCCGCATGGCGCCGGACAGGGTGGCGCTTTTTACTTACGTCCATTACCCCCATATTTTTCCATTACAACGGAAAATACCTACGGCAAGCATCCCCAATTCGTTTATTCGAGTGCTTCTCGCCATGTTGGCGAACGATCTTTTCGATGCACATGGTTTTAAGAAAGTTGGCTATGATCATTACGTCAAGGATAATGACGTCCTTTACCAGGCACTACTTAATAGAAAAGTAATTCGTGACTTTATGGGATATTCGGTCGACCATAAAAGGGAGTTCATGGGCTTCGGTAACTCGGCGATAAGCTTTCCGGGCGATGGATTTTACCAAAACATTCAGTCCCTGAAAAATTATTACCGGGCAGTCGATGACGCTCGGATACCGATCGAAGGCCGCATGACCCACCAGCTCACACCGGAGGATCGTCTCCGAAACGAGGTGATTCAAAAGAGTATCTTAAGCGATTTCTCGATTCGTAAAAGGGAAATCAACCGGGGGTTTGATATACACTTTGACGACTATTTCCGTCCTGAATTGGAAAAACTAGTTCAATTGGAGCATGACGGGCTGGTGGACCTGTCGGATCAAGATACGATTCAGGTCACACGGATAGGCGCGTACTTTGCGAGGCATATCGCTCATGTGTTCGATACTTACTATGACCGGAGAGAATTTTTGAATTAGGGCGCAGGAAATAAATAATTCGCCAAGGTTGCGCTGGATTTGGATTCGTCTGTAAGGCACATCCGCCGGTGCATATCTGGATATGTGCCGGTGGATGTAACGCCGCAGACGGACTCAAAGACAAGCAAGAGTGGGGAATTATTTTTTTTCTGCGCCCTTAAAACAAGGATGGTGAGAGGCGTTGATTATGACAGATATCTTTATTCAGTCGGTGAGTCATTACGTCCCAGAAGGCCGCTTCACCAACGAGCAGGTGATGAAAATGCTCGAAGATGAAAACAGGGATGTCTTGAAAGAAGAGGAACTCAAGTTCGTTTATCACGGCAACAAGCGCAAGCTCGAATTTCTCGGGGGAAACACCCGGTCCTATTGCACCGGAGATGAAGGTTACGTGGATATGGCGGTGCGCGTGGCCACAGGCGCCCTTGAAAAAGCCGGGATGCGGCCGGGGGACATCGATTGCCTGATAGCCACCGGCATTACGAATCCCATTCGGGAGCCTTCCCTGGCGATTGTCGTCGCAAATCAGGTTGGCATAAAAAGCGGTCTCTTTTTCGATATCACGGATGCATGCAACGGATTTATGCAGGGCCTTCGGACGGCTGGCCTTTACATCAAAAGCGGCGAAATCAAAAATGCGCTGGTCGTGGCATGCGAAAATCCACTGGAAATCAAGGATCCTCTTCAGGCCGGTTTTAAGGTCGACAATATCAGTCAGGTGGACAACCGGTTCAGCAACCTGATGATCGGCTCCGGTGCCGGCGCGGTGCTTGTGTCTGCTGAAGGGCCGAGACGCCGGTTGTTGAATCTGGATGAGAAAATGGAATCAAACGACTGGGACGCTTCCATCATCACCTTCCCCGACGTCAAGCTTCCGCAAACAAGATTCGGAAAGACCCGCATCCGCGGATTTTGGACGGATGCGCGAAACATCTCCTCCGTATGGCGCAAAGGCACGGTCAAATTCGTCCAGGACACGATCGAAAAATGGCGGATTCACCTCGATGAAATCGATATTTTTCTGATGCATCAGCTTGGAGACAATGTCACCTTTTCCATTCTGAAACAACTCGGTGTTGACAAGCAAAAGGCGCCTATCAACACTTTTAACGCCTATGGAAACCTGGCAAGTGCAAACATGCCGGTCCTGATGAGTCTGGCTGAGGAAAAAGGGGTGTTGCGGCAAGGCACTTCGGTCATGTTGATCAGTGG
>JABDRH010000188.1 GCA_013041835.1 Desulfatitalea sp.
CCGTCCATTCGTCCGGTTTCGTTAAGTCGAGGGTTCTTGATCCGAGGAGTAGCGCGGGACTGCCGATCTCACTGTAGGGAGCCCATACACCCCCTTTGTCATTGCCCGGTGAAGCGCTACGGGTGTATATGTCACTGTCAGGATTCGGGTTATAGATGACTTGTAAGTTGACATCTGAAATGGTTTCCGTCCGTAAAGGGAAACTGTAGTCCGTTCTTACCATCCAGATTGGAAGAATCGTCGTTTCAAACTCAAGATCACCGGGACCTCTCTGCCCATCAACCGGATTTATCTGGTCCAACAGTCTGAAACCGGTCATCTCACCCCACGACACGATCTGCTTGCCGACACGCAACATGGCCTGATCTGAGGTCCAGGATACGTGAAATTCACGCAGGATTCGCCAGTATTCATCGTCAAAAGCCAAATCATCGGATTTGTCGAACTGCCTTCGTTTCCAATCATCGCTATCGTTGTTGAGCACGTATGCCAAGTCACCTGTCAGGGAAATCATGGTGTACACTCTGAGACTGTTGGCCAGTGCGTAATCTCCCTCAAGTATCGCCGTCGTTGGTGCCTGCTTGATGCCTTGGTAAGTGTCGTACTCGTCTTGCCACCCATACTGTGCAGACTGCGCGATCAGGCCGTAAAATCTGAGAGGCTTGCCGAAAAGGGACATCTCAGTCGCGCTTGAAGGACATGGTGAAATAATCATAATGCTTAGCAACAGGGTAAAAAACAATCCAATAAGATTAATTCTCGCTTTCATTCTTTTATCCCCCCGTTTTTTAACCATCGAGTTATTCCTTATTACCGTTCGTGACGACAGACAAGTTGTCGAATTCTATGTGAAAGCTCCGAATCGTAACTATAGATGATCAGTGCTATGGTGGAAGGTTTTTTTGTTCTATTTGGCAGTGTAGGCCCGGGAAGGCATCGGTCGGTTGGCTAAACCACTTTTCCGGATAAGATTGTCGGTGCGAACTGCGGGTGGATTCTTTAAGCGTCGGACGGCTGCACTGCATATGCCATAGCGACACGTCTACGGGCAGACATGTTCCGCAGTTTGAAATCCGTTTTTTGATAATCTTCGAGTGCAGCATAGAAAGTCAGTTCAGCCGTGGGTTGCACAACATCAGAATGAAATTGAATGATTCTTATCTTCTTCGTTTCAACAAAAAGCTAAATTCGGACGAATACTTGAACTGCGATTTGTAACATGGCGTACACTCTACAGCGCATAGTATCAAAAACGCTTTAGACTCATCATGCTTGAGCGTCCTTCGGGGTCGGCTTTCCCTCAAAGCCATTTTTTACGATGCTCTCTTGCATGAAGCAAATTGTTATACACCGTTTCTGTGTTGATAAATAAAATGTACGAAATTCATTTTTAGTCATCATGGTCAGCAAATGAAGCAATGTTGGTGCCAATAGAGATTTTAAAAGTAATTTCAAACAATTGTATATGGCATGGATACATCGATACAATCGTCAAATCCATTACAAAAAACTGAAGGGATGCAACTATAAATGAAAACCCAATATTTTCAGCTTCATGCTCTCGTGGTGGGTGAAATCAACATAGATGATCGCTTCTGAAGCCGCCAAATAAAACAGTTGTTGCTATCATATATGACGAAAGGGGGGCAGTATGCTAAATATGATAGGTCTCGCAAAATCGACGGGTGATGGCCCACAGATCCGGCGTTAAATAGTGCTTCACGCGGGCGATGAGGCTTGGATGTATTTGTCGGTAGTAGGCCTGAGCCACGGCACCGGCGATGCAAGCCAGGGTATCGCTGTCGCCGCCCAGTGAAATGGCGTTGCGTACCGCATCCTCCCAGGAATCGGCATCCAGAAAGGCGATGATGGCTTCCGGCACCGAACCCTGGCATGAGATGTCACAGCGATACGTGGGGCGGATGCATTCCGTGGTGCGTACCATGTTATAGCCGAACCGTTCGATCAGTGCGTTGCGGATAACGTTTTTATCCTGTGTGGTGCGGGCCAGGTAGACAGCCAGGGCCACGGCTTGGGCACCCTTGATGCCTTCGGGGTGGTCATGGGAAATTTGTGCCGAACGTTTTGCCTCCTGCAATACATCGGCCTCGTTATCAAAGGCGAAGCCGATTGGACTGACCCGCATGGCCGCCCCGTTGCCCCAGCTATTGTAGGGAAATGGATCTTTGGATTGGAGCCATCGGGAAAAAGCGCCACCGTAGCCGGCATCCGGATGCCGGCGGCCGACACGCCGCACCCACTTGCGATAGTCGCCATCCTTGAGAAGGGCCAGGGCCACGGCCACGGTCAGGACCGAATCATCGGTAAACCGGCTGGTGGGATGAAACAAGGGAAATGTCTTGGTTTTGATGGGGGCGGCTTCGTAGACCGATCCAATGATGTCGCCAGCAATGGCACCGATCATGGAAGGCTCCTTTCACGTCTTTTTTGTCGAGTTTTAAGGTCGCGGCGTGGAGCGTCGGCAGTTGCTTATTTACTTCGGATATTAGACCGAATCGCTTCTCAGCGTCAACGTCGCCCGGACACCGCGGGGGGTCATGTTTTCGATGCGGATGTCGCCACGATGCAGTTGGGCCACTTCTTTGACCAGATTGAGCCCCAGTCCGGTGGATTTGCGATCGCTGCCCGGGCGCTGCAGCGAATAGAACTTATCGAAAATCTTGCTTAACGCATAGCTCGGGATGGTGGCCCCGTCATTTTCCACAACCAGTCGCACCCGGCGGTCGTCGGAGACCACCGTCAGACAGATACCGCCACCGGTGCCACAAAAGTCGATGGCGTTTTGGACCAGGTTGGCCAGTGCCTGGTGCAGCAGAAACGGGTCTCCGTGTACCTCGAGGCGCTCATCCACCCGTATCGCCACCGTGATTTGTTTGGCCACGATCATCGGCTGCTTGCTCTCTAGCACCGTTTTGGTCAGCACATTCAGGTTGACCGGTTTGCACTGGCTCAACTCTTGTTTGACCTCCAGGGCGGCCAGTTCGAGCATGCGGTCCACGATTACCTGGATGCGGCCCGCCTCGGTGCGGATATTGGTCAGAAAGCGTTGCTTGCGCTTGGCCGGCACTTGCTCTTCGAGCAACTCCGCCGCTCCGCGAATGGCCGACAGCGGGCTTTTGATTTCATGGGTTAATTTCTGAACATACTGTTCCACATAGGTTTTGCCTTCCAAGCGCGCCTGCATGCGTTGCAGCGCCCGGCCCAGGTCCCCGATCTCGGTCTTGTCCAGGCGCGGAAAACCGGCGCGGCCGCCGCCGCGAATGGTGTCGGCATAGGTGGTCAGCCGCTTGATGGGCAGGGTAATCCAGCAGGCTGTCAGATAGCTTAAAATAACGGCCGCAACGCCGGCTGCGCTCACCACAGCCAGAATTTTGGGTTTGGCCGCCTGGATAAAGCTGTTGATGTTGGTGGTCGGTTTGGCCACGGTCAGTACACCGGCCAGGCGTCCGTCGACCGTGATGGGGGCACCCACAAACAGAACCGAGCTGGTCAGATCGTTCGGATCGGCCAGGGTGGTGCGCGCGCCGTAGCGCCCTTCCAGGGTCAGATTGACATCGCGCCACCGGGTGTAATCCTGCCCGACCTGGTCGGGGCGGTTAGAGTGGAACAATACCATGCCGCGGGCATCGGTGATGTAGAGCTGAAGATCGACCCGCGTTTTGGACAGGCTGTAGATGCGACTGTCGAGCCGCCGGGCGTGCACGCCCTCAAAGAGCTTGCTCCATCGTTCGGGCGAAAAGTCTCCCGCCGCCATCTGCGCTGCCGCGATTTCGGCCAGCACATGGGCTTGGTCTACCAGCGGGTCTTCGATACCCTCCAGGTAGCGCATGCGAAGCGTGTCGATCACCCAGACGACGGGATAGGAGAAACACACCACGAAGATGGTCAGATAGCAAAAGAAGATGCGTGGGCCGAGTTTCATAGATCTTCCCTCAGGGCGTAGCCGGTGCCGCGGTGGGTGACGATGGGGTCCGGCTCGGGGCGCACCGCCTTGAGCTTGGCCCGAAGATTTTTGATGTGGGCATCCACGGTTCGGTCCATGCTCGCCTCGGGCGCCTCCCACACCCGGTCCATGAGTTGCTCGCGCGTGAAGACCACGCCGGGACGCCGGATGAAAGTGGCCAGCAGATCGTATTCATACCTGGACAGCTCCAGCACTGTGTTGCAATAGATAATCTGCCGTTTCTCGATATTGACCTCGAAGATGCCGGGCTCAGTGTCCTTTGACCGGCCCGGACGGCTGCGGCGCAGCACCGCCTTGACGCGCGCGGTCAGTTCCCGCGGGCTGAAAGGCTTGACCACATAGTCGTCGCCGCCGATTTCGAGACCCACCACCCGGTCGATTTCGTCGCTGCGCGCGGTGAGAAAGATGATGGGGATCGTGGCATGGCGGCGCAGCCGTTTGCACAGATCAAAACCGCTCATGTCGGGCAGGCCTACGTCCAAAACGATCAAATCGATCTTCTCCTGTCGCACCATGTCCAGGGCCGGCGCTCCGGCAGAGACGACCACCGGATCGCAACCGTCGGTCTCCAAGGCATAATGGATGGTATCCGCAATGGCCGGTTCATCTTCCACAATGAGTATTTTCGGGCGCATTTGGCTCCTTTTTTCATCCACCGGATCGGCAGCGCCGCTTGGCTATTCTCAAGGCGGCAATCCCCACGCCCCACAACGCGCTGCTTATCCCCACCACGGTAAGGCAG
>JABDRH010000196.1 GCA_013041835.1 Desulfatitalea sp.
GGGTCACCGAGCCGTCGGGGTGCTGGTAGTTTTCCAATAGGGCGGCTACGGTGCGGCCCACGGCCAGGCCCGATCCGTTGAGGGTGTGCACCAGACGGGTGCCTTTTTGTCCCTTGACCTTGAAGCGGATGTTGGCCCGGCGCGCCTGGAAATCCTCGAAGTTGCTGCATGAGGAGATCTCCCGGTAGACGTTCTGGATCGGCATCCACACCTCGATATCATAGGTTTTGGCCGCCGAAAAGCCCAGGTCGCCGGTGCACAGGGTGACCACCCGGTAAGGCAGCTCAAGGCGCTGAAGGATCGCTTCGGCATGGCCCAGCAGCGTTTCCAGATGATCGTAGGAGCTTTCCGGGCGGGTGAACTTGACCAGTTCCACCTTGTTAAACTGGTGCTGGCGAATCAGCCCGCGGGTGTCTTTGCCGTAGGAGCCGGCTTCGGAGCGAAAACAGGGTGTCCAGGCCGTATAATATAGGGGAAGCTGGGTCTCGTCCAAGATTTCGTTCTGGTGGATGTTGGTCACCGGCACTTCGGCCGTGGGGATCAGAAAAAGGTCCCGGTCCGCCAACTTGAACAGGTCCTGCTCGAACTTGGGCAGTTGGCCGGTGTGGGTCATGGTCTGCCGGTTCACGATGAAAGGCGGCAACACCTCGGTGCAGCCGTGTTCCGCCGTATGGATGTCGAGCATGAAGTTGATCAATGCACGCTCCAGGCGTGCGCCGGCTCCGATGTATAGGGGAAAGCGTGCGCCGGCAATGCCCGCCGCGCGGGCAAAATCAAGAATGCCCAAAGCCTCGCCGATGTCCCAGTGGCCTTTGGGCTCGAAATCGAAGCGGGGCGGCCGGCCAACGGTCTTGAGCAGTGGATTGTCGTTTTCATTCCGGCCGATGGGCACCGAATCGTTCGGCAGGTTGGGAATGCCCAGTAAAATGGTGTCAAGGTCTGCTTCATGGGTGCTCAACGTCTGTTCCAACGTCTTGATACGCTCACCCACGGTTCGCATATCGGCCATCATCTGCCGGGTATCCTCCCCGCTGCGCTTCATGCGGGCGATCTGCTCCGATGTGGTGTTGCGTTGGTGACGCAGCGCTTCGATTTCAGACAGGACGGATGTGCGGCCTTGGTCGGCCCGGGTGAACGCTTCCCAGTCAATGATGGCGCCCCGATTTGCCATCGCCTGTTGAACGGTAACCAAATTTTGCCGAACAAACTTGATTTCCAGCATGAATATCCCTATATTGCTGTGCTTTGCTGTGCCAAATCGACCGACCGGAAAGATAAAGCCTCGGTCTTGCCGGCCGAGCAGTAAGACGAGGCCCAGATTGAACAATGGACAAACTTTAATGCAAGCCTATATTTTAGTCAATGATTATTGCGAGTTGACCCATTGAGCCGTACAGCAAAGGCATTCCAAAACAAATTCAGATGTCGGAGAAGATGATGGAGGAGATTCAAGAAAAAAAACAGGAAATTCGCGTTGAAATGGCCCAAAAAATAGATGGATTGGCGACCGAAACGGTCAAGGGCAAGACCAAGGCCATCGAGGAGCGGCTGTTCGAGTTCGCAAATTTTTTGGAGGCGCGCATCGTCCTGCTCTATATGCCGGTGCCCACGGAAGTGGATACCTTGGAGATCATACACCGCAGCTATCTTTACAACAAGATCGTCGTGCTGCCCGGTTTCGCCCCCAATGCCGGCAAGGTGGTGCTCTATAAGGTGGGCGACCTGGACAAGGATTTGGTCCCCTCCGCCCGCGGAAACCTGGAGCCCAATCCCAAGCGCTGCAAATCGGTTCCTTTAGATTGCCTGGATATCGCCCTGGTGCCCGGCCTGGCCATGGATGAAAAGGGCGGCCGCGTCGGACTGGGCAAGGGCTACTACGACCGCTTGATTCCTGAGTTGCCCATCACCACCCGCAAAGTGGGTCTGGTGTTTGAAGACCAGATTATACCCGCCGTTCCCATGGAGAGCCATGACCGGCATGTGGATATCGTGATTACCGAAAATCGTGTTATATACAAGATTTAACCCGACGGGTTGAGTACCGCTTCCAGCTTTTTCAAATTTCCCGGCTCGCCCACGGCAATGACCGTGTCGCCGGCTTTCAACTGAGCCTCGAAGGAAGGATTGAAAAGCATCTGGTCGTCGTGGCTCTTGATGGCCACGATGATCAAGTTATATTGCTGGCGGATGCCCGAATCCTTGAGCATCAGGCCGTTGAGCCGGGAACCCGAGGCCACGGGAATTTCCTCCATCTGGATATCCTTATGGCGGTTGGCGGCAAAGGCCAGATCCAGAAAGTTGGTCACGTTGGGGCGGATGATGCGTTGGGCCATGGTGGCGACACCGGTTTCATAGGGCGCTTCGGCATGATCGGCGCCCGCCGCGGTGAGCTTGGCCCTGGATGCCTCGTTG
>JABDRH010000203.1 GCA_013041835.1 Desulfatitalea sp.
TTGCCGTACTCCAGTTCACGCAAAGACAAAAACACCTGTTGGCGGTTGTCCGTCACGTCGTAGCGATCAACGCTCACCTGGGGAAAAGCATAGTAGGTGCGAAGTTCCTGAAGTTGTTGAAATACGGCGGAAAGGGTATTTGCATCCCACACCGGAATGTTGCGCAACACATTTTCCATGTGAGTGGGCGCCGTCACCTCCGGGAAACGCTCGTGCTGAAACTTGCGCACTTCGATACGATTCAGATCATAAGCGTTAAGGGTGGCCTGCACGTTCTTTTCAATGAAACGGCTCTCCTTTTCGATGGCATTGGGCTTTACCAGGTAAGTCTGAAACGCCTGAGGGATGAGGTCGGCATGACGCACGGTGAATGCGAGGATCGTGACCACGACCAGGCCGGCCAACACTTTGTAGCCACGCCGGAATTGCAAGGCGAACAAGAGTGTTCCCGCCGTGGCCACAAGCAGGACCAGGGACACCCAGATGAGCGGCACGATCACCTTCATTTGTACAAAACCGGGGCCCGTGAACAACGGCTGATGGGTGGTGTCGAAAACCAAGCCGTAGCGTTGCAGCAAAAGGTCCCATATTTCCACGGCCACGGCGGCCAGGACGACAAGGCTCAAGTGCCAGCGTGCAAACCCTGAAAAGTGGAACAGCTTGCGGGTCAGCAGACGGTTTTTGACCATGTACAACAGCACCAGGCCGGCCAGCAGCACCAGAACGGCCAGCAGCAACCGCTGTTGGACCAGGCTGTAGATGGGAAAAGAAAAGAGGTAAAAGGCCACGTCTTTTCCAAAAAAGGGGTCCTGAACACCTGCGCTGCGGCCGAAGATATAGAAGAGGAATTTTTCCCAGTGCTGGTACAAGGGCATGGCCAGGGGAAAGGTCAAGATCAAGGAGAGCGGCACGTAAAAAAGAAGTGATCCGGTCTGAAAGGCCTTGTTGATTTTGCCGTAATTGGTCTTCCCGATAACTTTGTCGGCATCGGGCGTATGCCTTAAATAGCGGGCGGCGATCCAAAAATTCATGAAGAAGATTAAAAAGAACACGAGGGACACGCCGCCGAATACCAGGTAGCGGTACAGCAAACGCTGCCAGTAGTAGAACGGGTAGCCGAGAGCGTCGAACCACCAGATATCAACAAGTTCATCCACGCCGATCATGCTAAACAGCACGATGACGATCAACAAGATGGACCCAAAAGCCCCAGCGGCGATCAGACGACCGGACAATCTTATGCGAAGCGCGCGTTTTTCCATTATCGTATATGCTCTCTTGTATAGGTTAGTACGCCTTGCACCAAGTTTTCGGATAAAAACGGTATACTCAATTTTGGGCCGAAAGGAAAGGACTGATGGGTGCTTGACATTGCTGCGCGGTCATGTCAAGTGCAGTTGGATGACAACTATGGAAACACATCATCAACTCATTATCGGTGACGCCGCAGCCATGAAGGCCCTGGACGACAAATGCGTCGATCTGGTGGTCACTTCGCCGCCCTACCCCATGATCGAAATGTGGGATGCGCTGTTCGAAGGCTGCAATCGGAAAATCGGCCAGGCGCTAAAGACCAATGATACCGGAGCAGCCTTTGAGCTGATGCATGCCGTGCTGGACGCCGTCTGGCGGGAAGTGCACCGGGTCGTTAAGCCCGGCGGCGTGGTGTGCATCAATATCGGCGATGCCACGCGCACGATTGATGGCCGTTTCAGGCTGTATGCCAATCACGCCAGGATTATCGCGACATTCATCGCCCTTGGCTTCGATCAACTGCCTGCGGTGATTTGGCGCAAGCCCACCAATGCGCCCAATAAATTCATGGGATCCGGGATGCTGCCGCCCAGCGCTTACGTCACTTTAGAGCATGAATATATTCTCATTTTCCGCAAAGGCGCCAAACGAGAGTTCAACAGACCGAAAGAAAAAGCCCGGCGGCGGCAAAGCGCCTATTTCTGGGAGGAACGTAATGCGTGGTTCTCCGATGTCTGGTACGATCTGGTCGGCACGCCCCAATCCATGAAACGCAATGGTGCCCGTGACCGCAGCGCCGCCTTTCCCTTTGAATTGCCCTATCGGTTGATTCACATGTTTTCAATCCAAGGCGACATGGTGCTCGATCCTTTCCTGGGCACCGGCACAACCATGCTGGCCGCCATGGCAACCGGGCGTTGCAGTACCGGCTACGAAATTGAGCCGGCGTTCAAAACGTCACTATTGCAGCAACTGCCCGACCTTCCCGCCATGGCCAATGAAATGGTTGAACGCCGCCTGGCGCGGCATACCGAGTTCGTCCGGGAGCGCCGCCAGCGCAAGGGCGACTTGAAACATCACAACCACGTGTATGACATGCCCGTGATAACACGCCAGGAGGTGGATCTTTTCTTGGCCCCGGTCCGGGCCATCCAGCTTGCCGACGATGATTGTTTTAAAGTCGTCCTGGCCCCCCCCGGCCCTTCAATCCCGGCCGAAAAAGAAAGAAACGAAAACGCTACGGCTGAAACAACGCTTCGCAAGCCTGCAAAAGGGCATCAGCTTAAGATGTTTTAGCATTCACGCCTGAAGCCTTGTTTCCGTCGAGAATCCATCTGATTTTCGAGGAGAGTTGCCGCATGTTGAAAGGTTTTTGCAAAAAGTCGCTGGCGCCGTCCTTAAGCAGCGCCTGGGCCTGTTCCATGACATAGTAGCCACTGGCCAATACCACTTTTACACCGGGAGCAATGGTGCGCAAAGCGGCAAACACCGCTTCACCATCCATGCCCGGCATCACCATGTCCAGAATCACCAGGTCAATCTCATCCCTATGTTCGGTGAACAACCGCACCGCCTCGCTCCCGTTATCGGCGATCAGCAGTTGGTAGCCCAAGCCCTCCAGCATCAGCCGCGCCACGTCGATGATGTATTGCTCGTCATCCACCAATAGGATGGTTTCGGTGCCGTGTTCGATGGGCTCGATCAGCGGGGTTTCGATTTCAGGGACCTTATCCGAGGCGGGAAGGTAGACATCGAAGGTGCTTCCCTGACCCGGCCGGCTCTGTACGGTGATAATACCATTATGATTCTTCACAATGCCAAACACCGATGCAAGTCCCAAACCGGTACCGCAACCCGGCTCCTGAGTAGTGAAAAAAGGTTCGAAAATACGGCGTCTTGTGGCTTCATCCATGCCGATGCCGGTATCGGTCACACTAATTTGGACATAACGACCCGGATTGACATCGAACGGTGCTGTAAAAGCATCATCCAAGCAAATATTTTTGGTTTTCAGATAAAGCGTGCCGGCACCGCTCATGGCCTGCCAGGCGTTAAGGAACAGATTGACGAGAACCTGCTCGATCTGGCTGCCGTCAGCCATGACCGTCCATAGATTATCTTGATAATCGCCCTCGATCTTGACCACTTTGCGGGTACGACCAAACATGTCGGCCGAACTATGTAAAATCTGATTCATATCCACCGGCCGGACAACATATTTACCGCCACGGGCAAATCCGAGCAGTTGTTTGGTCAGCCGTGAGCCGCTTTCCACACAATCTTCGATGTTTTTGAGCTTTTCGGTCAGCAGGGAATCCTCTTCCACATCCAGGTACATCAGGGAGGCATTGCCCTGGATACCCATAAGCAGGTTGTTGAAATCATGAGCGATACCACCGGCCAAGGTTCCCAGGGAGTCCAGCCGCTGGGCTTCTTGAAAACGCCGCTCCAAATCCTTGCTTTGGGTAATGTCCCTGATAAAATTCAATGTGGCCGGTTTTCCCTGCCACTTGATGTTCACAGTGTTGAGTTCAGCCCACACCTGCTCACCATCCCGGCAGTTCATGCGAAACGAGATGGCGTGCGGTTTTGGCTCTTGTCCGTTCAGGCGTCGTGTGAAATAGACGGGATCATCTCCTCGATCATCGGGGCAAATGTATTCATCGATGCTTTTTCCGCTTTGGGGCGTTAATCCAAGCCGAAGGGCCATCTCCCTTGCCTTGTGGTTGGAAAACTTGAGTTGACCGCCTTGGTAAATGAAGATTCCCTCATTGGCGTTTTCCACCAGGAGACGGTACTTTTCTTCGGATTCGACCAGTGATTCCTGACTCTCTTTTAACGCCGTGATGTCGCGCCAGTGCTCGACGATGCGAAATACCCGACCGTCCATATCCCGTATGGGATAGGCGCGAATATCCATCCATGTGCCCCGGAAAGTGAAATATTTCTCCATCTGACCCGGCAAACTAGTCTTGAGGATTTGCTGGGTCACACAGTTTTCACAAGGTCTGTCTTGATCAAACAGTTCGTAGCAACGCCGCCCGATGACCTGGGTTTCACTTTTTCCAAAAAAGCGGTAACCGGCGTCGTTGAACCTGATGATGCGGTGATTGCCGTCCTGTACGCCGATGATATCAGGAATGGCGTTAAGCATGGCTTCGAGCATCAATGATGCTTCGCGAAATTGATCCTCGAAAGAACGACGCTCTCGTTCTGCCAGACGGCGTTCCCGGTTTTCCAGGATCAGTTTTTCATTGGCGGCCGTCAATTCGGCGGTTCGGCCGGCAACCAGAGCTTCAAAGTGATCACGGTGGCGGATCAGTTCAAGCTCAAGCCGTTTGTTATCGGAAACCACGACTCGAATACGCGATTCGGCATCCATTCGCAGTTGGCGCTCCTGTTCAAGCTGCGCCTCGAGCCGGGCAATGGGATCCTCTAATGATTGTTTAACAGGATAAATGGACATATGCCGCAGACCACGTTTTTCGATTTATGGCAGGGGAACATACGGCTGCCCCAAGGCGCCCCTTGGGAGTCATTGGCGGTATCGTCTACGTTACATTATATGAAATTCAATCCTCGATCACAAGGCGCAATATCATATGGCGATGGTAATCGCCGACAGAAGACGTGTCTTGACGGAAATCGCCTTAAGGGTCTGTATGATTTAAGTTTAGTCTAATCGTGTCGATATGAGGGTATATGGTTCAGACCAGGCAGGGTTGCCGTATTGGCGCGTTTTCGCCGTTGCCATTACCGTTTGCGACAATCCATTCTGTGAATGAACATCGTGTAATC
The DNA here is from genome assembly GCA_013041835.1 of Desulfatitalea sp. GTDB lineage: Bacteria > Desulfobacterota > Desulfobacteria > Desulfobacterales > Desulfosarcinaceae > Desulfatitalea. The sequence goes on from JABDRH010000203.1 coordinate 5,053, forward strand.
GGATTCGAGTGGAAGCCATGAGTAATAGCGACCCCAAAAATGAGCCCCAAAACAACGACGCGGAATTTGATGATGAATTCGAAAGCCTAAGTTCCGACGAAAAGGCGGCTTTCGAAAAGATCATGGCGGAAATCAACACCGCCACCGGCGTTACACCGGATGGGAGTCCCAACACCCCCCAAAGTACCACCACTGCACCCGATCCTGATGCATCAGATGAGGCTGCGCCGGATGCCGGCCAACAGGATGCGCCGGCTACGAAGGAGGCGCCCCAGGATGATGAAGCACTGAACGATGATCAGCAAGCTGCCTTTAATCAAATCATGGCTGAAATTGAATCCGGCAAGCAGGAGGATACGCAAGAGGCACCGGCATCAGCGTCTTCCAACGGCCAGAATGATCTTTCCGAGGATCAGAATACGGCCGCCAGGGCTGAAATCGAAACAAAACGCCAAGGCGGCGGCGAGGAGGCTCCCCTCGACAGTGACACTTCCGAAGCAATAGATCAGGCGGACGAGGAGGCGCTTTCCGAAGACCAGAAGGCGGCGATGAGCCAAATCATGGCTGAAATCGAGGCCAAACGCAAAAGCGATAAGACAAAACCGGATCGTCCTGACCAGAATGATACCGAGCAAGCTGACAGTGATGCCGATGACGAACCATTGGCCGAGGATCAACAGGCCGCTCTGGACCAGATCATGGCCGAAATCGAGGCCAAACGCAAAAGCGATAGGACAAAACCGGATCGCCCTGACCAGAATGATACCGAACAAGCTGACAGTGATGCCGATGACGAACCATTGGCCGAGGATCAGCAGGCCGCTCTGGACCAGATCATGGCTGAAATCGAAGCGAAGCGAAAAAGCGAACCGGTCGAGGCTGCCACTGAAGATCAGGCCGCCGATACCCAGGAAGCCGCCTCGGATGATGCCGAGACGGATACGAAAGATACTTTGAGCATGGAGGAGTTCGACAATGAGTTGAACAGCTTGCTCGCTTCGAGCCAGGCCGATGACAAAGCGTCAGAGCCGGCCGATACATCGACCCCGACCCAGGGCGCCGACGTTGAACCAGACGAGGGCGTGAATGCCGCCTTGAAGGCTCAACTCAATGAAATCGAACAGGCGAAAAATCAGTCCGGTGAACCGTCCGAGGCGACAACGCCCCCAGATTCCACCGAGTCAAAAGAAGACTTTCCCATTTTGCAGGAGGTCACGGTCGCGCCCAAAAGCAAACGCAAAGGGAAAACAGAAAAAAAGGGAGCCCAAGCACGCCGCGCTGCCCATGGACGCTTGAGACGCGCATTAACCCTTTGTGCAGGTTTTGTCGGTATCGTTCTTCTATCCATCGGCGGATATTCAGGGGTTCAGCGCTTCTGGTTGACACCACCGGAACCTGTCGCACCCACCCAGACAGAACAGACGTCAAAACCTGCGCAAAGCGCGGGCATCGCTTCTCCGGATGCACCACCGAACCCTTCAGCATTCCCGCCGGAACCGACGCTATCGTCTATAGTGATCGACCAAGAGCCAAGTGATACCCGCCAAGCACCACAGCAGGATCTCTCACTGGAAGGGTTTATCACTCATTTGGCCGCCTCCAGGGATCGCCTGCAAAACAAGATATCGGATATTGAACAACTTCAAAGCTATTATGGGCGAGGGATCGATGAAGAAATCGCCAAGATCGAGGATTCACTGGAAAATGGCCGTATCCCGACCTTCCAGCAGGCGGTTGCCGATCAAAAAATCGAATTGGGGTTGAAGTCCATTCAGCGTCGCATGGTGTACCGAACCAAATTGAATGCGCCGCTGACCCAGTTGCGGGCCATGTCCGAAGAGTTGCTCTACCTGGAACGTAAAGCACGTATCTATCGTATTTTGAAAAGTGGCATCGTGGGTCTGCCGGTAGAGGCATTCAAACAGCAGGCAGAGCAGGCGGTGGACAGTTTTCTGCAATACAATACACAACTTTCCATTGACCGTGTCGTGGTGGACACGCCGGAGTTGGCGACCATCTGGAACGATTTATCTGCACAGATCAACAAAAAGGCCGAATTGCTGGCTCGGCGAATGCCTTTAAATCGAGCCATCAGCCGTGAGATATGCAAAGGCAATTTTGAACGAAAATTCAAGCTGACCGCCCTTTCCCCCGAAACCGCACGCTGCCTGGCCAAGTGGAAAGGTAAAGACCTTTATCTGAATTCACTGAATGAATTGACACCCCAAACGGCAGAAATATTGGCCACCTGGCCCGGCGAGTGGCTCAGCCTAAACGGCCTTCGGGAATTGTCTCCTGAAACCGCGAAACACCTTGCCCAATGGCCCGGCAAGCGCATCTCGCTCAATGGCCTGACCAACCTGTCTGCGGATGCCACGGCTTACCTCTCCCAATGGCGGGGCGAACAACTGGAGATGGTCGGTCTGCTAAATATCGGGCGATGGGAGAATTACGGAACGCGATTGTTCTTGTCGGAAAAACTGCGACAGCGGCTGGAGGAGTAACGCACAATGACGTGTTTTTTCAAGCATGAATTCTTATCAGGTCTTCTCGGAGTTGCCCTTATGTTCAGTTTCGCGTGTGGCGTGATGCCTGTGAGCGCCGACACCAAGAAGGTCGAACTAGAGCAAAAAATTGCCGACATCGAGCTGCTCTACCAACAGCTTCACGACCGCACCGAACAGGCACGATCCATCCGCAGCGGCCTGGAAGGACAACGCGATCTGTTGATCCCGGAAATTCAAGTACTGATCAAGAGTTTGGACGTTCAATCGTATCAACAGGGACAACAGCATTTGCGCATAAAGTACAATGTGGAACTGCTGAGCGTCATTTTCACCTACATGGATGCATTGCAGGCCAAAATCAACTTGTACCACTCGGGCCGAGATCGCCTTGCTTATTTGAGGCAGTTGGTGGAAGACGATATCAAGATGATATCAACTCTGAACGATCTGAAAATCGACGCCTTGACCACGCAAATCTCACTGGTTATCAATCGATTTCTACCCGATGCCCACATCATCCAAGTCGATCCCGAAAAGCTGCAGATGATTTCAGAACGGGAAACGTGGCAGCGCGTGATACAAAAAAAGTACTAAGGGCTCGAATGCGGGCATCTTTAAGCAGCGCTTCCAAGACCACACCCGTGTATTGATGATAGAAATCCAGGCCCGTGGTACCACCACCGATCTGCCCGGTCTTTATTTTTCCTCTTTTTCAATGAGTTGTTTAAATGCGGGAAACTCAATGATCCGCTGCAATTCACCGATATGATGATTCAGCTCTTGTGGATTCTCGAACTCCAATTGCATACAATAGGTTCGACCTTCGAAATAAGGCGGCGGTGTCAGCCGTATGCGGTTTTGCAAATTGAGCCGGTTTACACCGTCGTTAAAGCGTCGCTCGTGAGCCGATATCTCGGGAAACCGCTGGTTTTTGAAGTATTCCCGGATGAGCCGGCAGCGTTGCCTGGGATCCAATCCGCGGTCCTGTCGCCAACCGGACACGGGCTCTTCGTTCAACAAGGAGACCACCGATCGATGGTCGCGGCGCGAGATGGCGTGAATCCAGTCGAAAAGCTCGCGTTGTCGGTTCAGGCTTAACCGTAGCTGGCGGAACAGACGGCACAATTGCTCCCGGTCCGTGGCATCGACCATGTCGTGCAGGCGCAAGGCCGTTGGCAGGGCAATCGTGCCTTCGGCCAAGCCATCCTTTAGCGTCTCGCTCATGCCGTCGACCCGGCGAAGCTTTGCCAAAAGGGACGCATTGATCCCAAGTCCGAGGGTTTGGAGTTGGTTTATAAGATCTTGGCCGGCAACGTTTGCTTTTGCCAGCAAATCGCAGGCCCGGGACAACTCAATCACATCGAGCTCACGTTGGGAAGCGTTATCGGCAATGGCTGTCATGACGCAAGGCAGCCCTGCATTGTCAGGCGGCAGGCACCGGGCCGTCACGTTGCGGTGCCCTAAGGCGTGCCAAGCCGCAATACGTGAAAAACCGCTAACGATTTGGTAGCGGTTTTCAAGAGCGACCAACGTAGGTGGATTGATTATGCCCAACTGCGCAATCGAGATCTTCAGCGGTTCGAGCGAGCGCGCGGTGCTGATGCGATAGGTTTGGTCTTTCTGGTCGATATGGTGCAACGATACCCGGTGGTAGGCAACTCGGTCGTCAGATCCCATGATCGCTACCGGTAATGAATCTCAGCGCCTCCAGGTACTTGGATCGAGTGTTGGCAATGACGTCATCGGGCAATTGGGGTGCCGGCGGCTTTTTATCCCAACCGATGGCATTGAGATAGTCGCGCAGGTACTGCTTGTCGAAACTGGGTTGAGAACCACCGGGGAGGTAAGCGTCCTGGGGCCAAAACCGGCTGGAATCGGGCGTAAGGACTTCATCGATCAGTATCAGTTGCTCACCGTCGAGGCCGAATTCGAACTTGGTATCGGCAATGATGATGCCTTTATCCAGCGCCAGTTGGGCGCCTTTTTGATAAATGGTCAGACTCAAATCACGCACCCGTTCGGCAAGGGGCCGGCCGATGCGACGGCTTGCTTCCTCAAAATCAATATTGATGTCGTGTGTGCCGACCTCTTCTTTGGTGGAGGGAGTGAAAATCGGCTCGGGCAGTCTGTCCGACTCCTGAAGGCCGTCGGGAAGCTTAATGCCGCACACCTGCCGGCTTTTCTGATACGACTGCCACCCCGAACCGGAGATGTAGCCTCGCACCACGCATTCAATCGGCAGCGGCGTACATTTCTTGACCAGCATGGACCGCCCTTGCAAATATGCGGCGTAAGGTTGGCAACCATCGGGAAGGTCTTCGACACGTCCCGAAATCACATGATTGGGAACCAGATCCGCCATAATATCGAACCAAAAGAGCGATATCTGGTTGAGAATTTTGCCTTTATCGGGAATTGGCGCCGGCATGACCACGTCAAACGCCGAAATACGGTCAGAGGCAACCATCAAATAAGCATCCCCTAAATCATAAATGTCCCTGACCTTGCCCTGCTTTACCAAATCGAGTCCCGTCAGATTTGTTTCACTGCTCAAGGTGTTCATTTCTCCTTTCTTCAACGGCCTTCAATCATGCGACTGGGCATTGAACGCAGTGATGTAGCGTAGCAAAATGGCACGCGCCGCGTCGTCCATGTCGAAAAACTCAATCCCCGATTCATACATGGAGGCCAATTGCTCCTTGGTATATATCACTTTGCCCTTGATATCGACGACATCTTCCTCGAACCCGATGGTCAACGAAACAGTGTGATTTTCATCCATTGGGTTGTGCGTCTCTAGAAGTATCCCAGACTCTGACACATTGAGGGTCCGCCCCATTCCCTGATTTTGCTCATCATCGTTTTCATCCAGGTACACATAATTGAGCAAATTGATGCTGTCGATGCGAGAATGTTTTCTTTTTTCTTCCTTTGTCATAGCATATTCACCTAATTGGGTTGACAGTTTATTGGCGTTACTTTCCTTTGCTGTATTTATTGTGATAATTGCACACTACCTTGGTGCTGACGGATACGCAGGTGGCCACATTATCGATGAAGTTCTTAAATGTGGTCGACAACTGATTGTACTCCTTCTGGAACTGAGCAGGATCCACCTTGCGCACCTTGAGATCCTTGGTGGCCATCACGGAGGCTTGCTCCGGTTCGTGCGCCAGATCGAGAAATGGCGTCGAACCGAAATAGTCGCCTTTGTATAGTTGTGCCAGGGGAATCTGACCGGTGGATTCATCGCGTATCACAGATGCAGTTCCTTCCCGAATAAGGTATAAATCAGTGTCATTGGTGCCTTGCTTCATCACCGGCTTTTTGTTTTCCAAGTATTCGGAGGTATCCAGTTTGCTGAGCCGCAGTTCGATGGCCCGTTCGTTGAGCTGTTTGAGCCGCTTGTCCACGCTGATGAGAAATCCTCTGAATTCAGGGGTCAAACTGGCGAACTCCAGGGCCAGACGCTGGCTGTCAAGCACGCCAAGCTGCACATTTCCCACGGCAATAGCTGTTGCCGTGCGGATGTGTCCTTGAATCAGAAACGAAGAGAGACTGCCGATGAACGACCCATCCCCCAGACGTACAATAGGCAGCGGTCCATCCGGGGTTTCTCTGACGATCTCGACCACGCCTTCAAGAATCACCCAGATCCAGCTTCCGTGCTTGCCTTCCTCGACAATGGATTCACCATCGAAAAAATCTTCCTCATCGGCCACATACATATAGTCGACCAGTGGTCCCTTGACAATGGGAACCGCTTTGGGGTCACTGACCAAACCTTGCCTGCGCGCCGCGGCACCCGGTCCGACACGTTTAATTTGACCGTCATCAACCATTTTCAATCCCTCTAAGATGATTCCCATACGGCTTTTCGTGATCACCCGTTGGCTGAGAATGTTCTCCTGGTTGAACTCGAACTCGCCATCGGTCCAGCCGAAAAGGGCATAGACCGCTTCCAGCCCGATAGATGAGCCGCAGGAGGCGTTGACCGGATTGCCGTTCTCAAAATAGATAAAGCCCGGCTCGGCGGCGTAACGGCTGATCAGTCGTAGTACCCCCGTACTGCTGTTGGCCCCCAACAACTGCATAATGTCGCCTAGGGTTAAAAATTTAAGGCTGCCGGCCAGTACGGCTTTTTCACGCATATTTATCGCTTACTGCGCCCATTGAAATTCTCTTTGGAGTGATTGCAGCGTCAACTTCAGACACTCTTTCAGCGTCGTGCCAACCCCCTCGCCTTTTACCGCACTGCCCTGAAACGAAGGTACTTTGAGCTGCCGGTTCAAGTCTCTTTCCATCTGCTCAATAGGCATCAGAGGTATCCCTTGCTCGGCCAGGTCCCGTTTATTGTACTGCATGACCAGGGGCACCTTGAATATGCTCTTGCCGTACTCTTTAAGGTTTGCCTGAAGATCTTTCAGCGAGAGCATATTTTTCTCACGGCGCACCTCCAGGGAATCCGCGACAAAGACAATACCATCCACACCGCGAAGTACCAGTTTTCGGGTTGAGCTGTATTTCACCTGTCCCGGCACTGTATAGAGT
>JABDRH010000204.1 GCA_013041835.1 Desulfatitalea sp.
GGGCTTATTGGGCATTTCGCCTTCGAAATGGTAGAACGGATAGCAGGTCTCTCCGCCAACGGTCACCGCTTTGTCGCCCTTTCCCAGGACCACTTGCTGGACGTTGCCGGAATAACTTTCTTTATAGAATTCGAAAGCCAAAATTACCTCCTTGTTTCAATACCGGTTAAAGTTTCAGTTGAACTCGTAAACAACGCAGTTGATGTCATAAATAGCCGGACTCAAGGCGTGCCTTGCAGACGCTGCCGGCCGCATGCAGTGAACGAAACATAGGCCTTATCCACTGCCGCTGAGTCAGTGTATCGCCCCTCCTTTCCTCGTGTGAATTTGGTTATTTCCGTTATAAAACTGGTATTGTTTTTGGATATTTATACGAAGCCGCCAGGCAATAAGACACATCGCCGAACCGCTTTCGGTTTGGGAGGTGGCTTCGGTATTTTGGCTTGAAAAGATCATTGGGTAGCTGAGTTCGTTTAAGTTGCCTGCCGGGCGGATGACCACGCGATTGGATGCCGGCCGACAACTCAATATTCAATAAATACAGTTGCTTGCATCAAAAAACGTCGCTTCCAAAAAAACAAGGATCGATAATAATATAGGGATCTTTTTTTTGTCAATAGATAGTCGGTCGCCGCCAACGATTCCCGGTGAATCGAGTTGCCCTTGCGGCTCTGATCCTGAAGCATGTTCACCAAGAATTTCTATAAGCATCTATTCATTTGCAATTTTCGCTTTATCCATGCTAAAGGGGAGGGTATTTTTTAGACAACTGTTAGGCAATTCAGAATAAAATAGTCTGTTGGACGAGGATGGCATCGACCATTGAGCGGCTTAGGGTTCGGTACATCTTAACTCCCAATCCTGTAGGTGGACATGAAAGCGATATCTGGAATCATTTTAGAAAACTACCCGATCATTATCTCCGCTGTTACCGGGTTGCTGGTAGGCGGCCTGGTGGTCGGCTGGCTGGTGCGTCAACGGCTGGCAATGCGCTATGAGCAGATGCTCAGCATTACCCAACGAGAGTGTTCCATCTTGGAAGAAAAATTGGCGGCCAGGCAGGAGATCAATGCACAATTAAACAGCCAAACGGTTCAACTGGCGCAGGAAATCAAAGCGCTTCAATCGCACAAAGAGGAGCTGCAAACCACCAAGGCCGGTTTGGAGATGCAAGTACGGCACATGCCTGGCATGGAGGCTGAGTCGACCGAACTGAAACAGTTGACCAACAGCTTGCAGGCGGAGTTGCGCAAAGAGTCGGCGGACCTGGCCCGGGCCGTGGAAAAAGCCGAACGGTTGAATCAGGTCGAGGCGGAAATAGCGCGCAGGGAAGAGCTGCTGGTTCAAGAACGGCAGCAAACGTCACATTTGCGAGCCCGGCTGGTGGAGTTGACCACACTGCTGGAAGAGCAGCGCAAGCAAGCTGATGAAAAAATCGCCCTGCTCCACCAGGCTGGGGATCAGCTTAGAACCGAGTTCCAAAACCTGGCTCAGCGCATTTTTGACGAAAAGGGCAGCCAGCTTATGGACCAGAACCGGACCGCCGTATCCCAGCTCATTTCCCCCCTGCGCGAACAGATTGGTGAATTTAAAAAGCGGGTCGAGGATGTCTATGATAAGGAGACCCGCGATCGCACGGCGCTGCATATGGAGATCAACCACCTCAAGGAGCTTAACCAGCGCATCAGCCGGGAGGCACTCAACCTCACGCGGGCTTTGAAGGGCGACAGCAAAGCCCGCGGCAATTGGGGCGAAGTGATTCTCGAACGGGTGCTGGAGGCTTCGGGCTTACAAAAGGGACGGGAGTATGACGTACAGGTCAGCCTGCGAGACCAGAACGGAAAACGGTATCAGCCGGATGCGGTGGTCCGCCTTCCCGAAGGCAAGGATGTCATAGTGGATGCCAAGGTTTCCCTCAAGGATTACGAGGCCTATTACGGCGCCGAGCAGCAGGGGGAGCGGGATCGCTACATCGCCGCCCATGTGGAATCGTTGCGAAGCCATATCCGCGCTTTGGCCGGAAAGCGCTACGAAGCCCTGGAAGGAGTGCGCAGTCTTGATTTCGTGCTCCTGTTCGTGCCCATCGAAGCGGCTTTCCTGGCCGCCGTGGAAAAAGAAAGTACCATTTTTGCCGAAGCCTTCGATCAAAACATCATGGTCGTGGGACCTTCCACACTGCTGGTGACCCTGCGCACCATCCAGAACATCTGGCGCCATGAGTACCAAAACCGCAACGCAACGGAAATCGCCAAACGAGCCGGCGGCCTATATGATAAGTTCGTTGGCTTTGTCACGGCGCTCGAGGAAGTCGGCCAGCACATCGAGCGAGCCCGCAACGCCTATCTCACCACCCATGAACGCCTGGTGAGCGGCCGCGGCAACTTGGTGCGCCGCACGCAACAACTGCTCGATTTAGGTGTCAAAGCGGGCAGGGAGCTACCCCGGCCTCTGGTGGAAGCCGCCCACGCAGCGGTGAACCCGGAGGATGAAGATGAAATGGGGGAAACGGAACCGGTGGACAACCAATATGTTGAAGAGGACGTCGCTTAAAGGTCGGCTGACATACCTTTGACAAATTCAGAGGGTGTGTATCCTATCCATGTCATCCGCTTTTCCCATTCAGACATAGTGCCCGTAACGAGATCTCCGCTTAAACCCGCAACTTGCTAAAGATCCTTAACCTGCCGTCGCCCAATTCATTAGATTTTTTAATTTTTTTGATCAATTTAATTAATTGGTTTTATTTTAAAACTTCGTGTTTAATTCGTACCAGCTAACTTGCCTGTTAAGGCCAGTAAGCTTTTTTTAACATGAACGGACCTTGATCAGTTCTTCGGCAACCGTCCAGAATCACCGATGCTGGATATAGTAACATTTAGAATTAATGACAAAATCGAGACGATACGATTTCGCTATACTTTTTAACACATAGAACCATGATGTTTCAGAAGCTCCTCTGGCATTTCGCTTGCTGCCATGCATTGGGGTGTATTTATCTCTGCGTGTAATAGCGTTCACTCATAATCATACGGATTTGGACTGTACCGAGAGGTAAAATTGTGTTGTTTTGGAATAGGCATACCCAAAATCTCATGATGGGCATTAAAGCAACCGCAGGAATACTTCATACGAGATCTTTTGTTCCACTATGGACCATCGGTCTTTTTATTTACCTTTCCCTCAAGCGAGAAGCTGAGGAAAGGGGCGTTCAGCTCACGATCATTGTCGATATTGTTCACATCATAGAATATCTGTGGAAGGCCGACAGGGTATTCCATCCTGAATCCGGATCGGAGCTTGAAGGCTGGGTACGGCAT